>NZ_JAEQDD010000001.1:0-108351 GCF_020737885.1 Microcoleus sp. PH2017_34_RAT_O_A
CATTTGGTTTCACGTACTTTGCCATATTAGTATTATGGATCGCCATGTACGCATTGTCCAGTCTTGTCCAATAAATTAATGATTAGAGGCATACCGATCAACTGTTCCCCTCTTGGCCATAGGCCTGCCAAGCCAAATCCACCAAACCGTTAACAATCGCCACAGCAACCACCGCCGAACCCTTGCGCCCCTCAATCCGAATATGAGGAACCATCGAATCGTGCAGCCTTGACTTAGCCACGTCAACCCCGACAAACCCCGAAGGCGTTCCAATCACCAAAGCCGGTCGAATTTCCTCAGCCTCAATCAAATCCACCAGCGCCGACAAAGAAGTTTGAGCCTGGCCAACCACAAAAATCCCCTCAGGATAGCGTCTAGCCAAAGTTTCAATCCCCCAAGCAGCCCGCGTCCGTTCCTTTTGAGGGCGCGTCAAAGCATCCATCGAACAGTAAACCGGATTCGCAAAGGTACTTTGGATCAGCGGCGTAATGCCCACCTGTACCATCGGCACATCTACTACGATCGTAGTTCGTGCAGCCAAAGCAGCCGCCCCAGCTTGCAAAGCCTGATCGGAAAAACTAATTAAAGACTTGTACTCAAAATCAGCAGTCGCATATATCACACGGCGGACTATTTCGTACTCCGCCGCAGAAAAACCGTGGTCGCCAATTTCATTATCGATTAATCCCAGACTCTGGGCATCGCTTACGTGCCATTCCATTTGTTGGATAGCTGTCGCCTGTGTGTTGTCAGGTATCAGCTTACCAGCTTTTAGTCATAACAGAAGGAAGAAGGAAGAAGGAAGAAGGAAGAAGGAAGAGGGGAGAAGGAAGAAGGAAGAAGGAAGAAGCAGTCTAATCAAGGGTTTCAGAAATTACGCAGGGTGTCTAGAAACCGGGTTTTTTCACAGCAATACTTCGTTACAGCCGACAAAAAAGCTAAAAAACCCGGTTTCTTTGGACTTGCGCGCGAGGCAGAGAAACCGGGTTTTTCACGAGTTAACTTGGTTGCGGTCGCCAGATTCCTTGACATACTCCCCGACCGTCGCGGACGGGGATTCTAATTCATGGTTCACAGAAGTCGGCTTGCTATATCAGGCTTCCCTTTGATAGTAGAGGCAGTCTTCTCCCCATGCTTTCCCTCGAACGAGGCAGATTCCTAATGCCCTTAGGTACTGTTAGATTAAATTAATCATGGCTTTTGTTTCTTTGGGTACTTAACTTATTTCCCCTAGCTATGTTTTTCTTGGCTTTCGCTACCCAATATTTGGCAGATATCAACTCTGCTTTCTGGTTCAAGGAGTCTTAACAAGCCACCACCATGGGATTTCCAACCAATATAATTATACCAAAAGCCGATACTCAAAGCACGGGGCTTTAGACCCCATTTTTTGGTAAAAGCTGAAAGTCTTATAGAGCAGGACTTTCACCCTCGGGGTTCAAGGCATGGGTTCCGATCGCCCAAGCGATCGCTAATTGTCCATTTAGTAGGGTTTCATTGATTGGATGCGGTTTTTATTTTTCGAGAGTGATGAAAGAGCGCCAAGAGTCACACTAATGACTGATGACTGATGACTGATGACTAATGACTAATAACTAATGACTCATCAAAAACTAACTTTCTTCTGAAGGAGACTTGCCCAATACTGGAGTCAAGAATGCTACCAAAGCCCCGATCGCAAAACCGGCAACATTTCGGGCCAAAGGCAACCAATCAGAAGTCCGAGTTACCACCGGCCCAATTCCGAAGGCCAAAAACAGAATCCCCCACAGCGGCGAAAAAATCAGCGCCCACTGCCAAGACACACCGTCTCCCGGTTTCCGAGGCTGAGCCGCAAACCCGCAGATCACGCCGCCCAGCACCGACGTAATTAAAGTCAGCACCCACTGTTCCCTCGGCAAACCTGGAACTACGCGACAACCGCCCTGACGCAAACAGCCTTCTATCGACTCCAAAGATTCAATGATCGATCGATCTTCGCCATTGTCCCGCACAAAAAACTGATTGCCGTAGCGGGTTTGCAGTTCCACCCAAAAAGTCCGCGGCAGCAGTGGATACAGCGCATCGCCCACATTAAAATTTAGTAAATTGCCACCGCGCGGGTCAGCAACTAGCAATACACTTTTATTGTCTAAGCCCCAATAACTTTTCACAGCCAAACCGGGCGTGCGATCGTACTGAGTCAGCACTCGCAGCTTCCAACCGGTTTCGGCTTCAAAGGCGTTTAAATTTTTTGCCAAACCCTCTTCTTCAATATCCGTAAGGGCTTTAGCTAAATCAATAATCGGCGTCTGAGTCTTCGGCAACAAATCGGGATTGTTGAAAGCATGGGCCGCAGGTGCGATCGTCCACACCGACAAAGCCAGAAAAAAGGCGACAGCAGAGGCTAGAAATTTGCGGGGGAAAAGCTGTGACATAGGAAATTCTAATCCGGGTCTTAATTGTGAATGTTAGCTGGCGGTCTTAACCAGAGGATAAGAGAAAACTCATATTTCTTTACAATTATTTACTTTACAGGAAGCCGAGAGCAAGGGGAAGGGTTCGGGGAAGGAAAGTTTGCGATCGGGGAAAGGGCTGACAATTAACTGTAGAGGGCGCGATCGCGATCCAGGGCAAACCGTCGTTAAACAAGAGCTCGATTTTCTGACGGGTGAGTATCGATCCCAGATATCGTACCCGCAATCAAAAACCTGTAGGGGCGGGTTCACCAAAAGCTTTAAGGGGTGCAGACAGGTTAAATAAACCCGCCCCCACCCACAAAAAAGCCCCTTATTGATATTGGTGCAACATCTGGGATTAATAATACTTCAAGCCGATAGTAATAGAGAGAGACCGGATGTGCGATCGGTTATTTAAGTATTTTCCTGCCTGAAAAAAGTTACCTTCATAAAGATTTAGCATAACTTTAAAAACTATCAGTAAATATACGGCAAATATAACAGACTAGCAACATCAAAAAAACTCTGAACTTCTGTATTTTTCCGAATATCTTTATAATCGAGTCTACCCGATAATGATGAGTAACCGCTGAATAATGATTTAAAAGAAATTAACCATTTTTCAAGGAGTGTCCAGAGTGCCTTTAACCGACCCGATTAGAGAACCTTTAACAGAAGTGGAATCCTTAATTCCCGGACTAGCCCCAACTTTTGCCCCACAACTGCCGGGAATTCAGACTAACAAAACCTTATTATATCAAACTCCCGGATCTTCATCAAACTCTGAACAACCTAACTTAATAGAAACCGCAAAGCCGCCACAATCCGAATTCATTCGAGCCGAAACCGATGCTTTTATTACTAACAAAGCCTCCGATATTAACAGCATACCTTCTGCTAAAACCAGTGCCACCAAAACTAACAGCTACTCCAGGGATTCAACCACTTCTGAAATTGACCTTCTAATTGGCAAACTCGACTCGGACTTAGGAGATCCCCTGACAAACCCGAATCCAACTGCCTCAAATAGCGAGCCTTTTGACTCTAATAAACCCGTTCCTCACCCACCTGCAATCAGCTCGTTAGTCAGTAACTCAGAAATTAATAAAACCACACCTGCTACAACCACTGCAAGTGATAAATTACCTGAAAATAAAACACAATTACTCCCAACCGGAGTTGCCAACTCAGAAAAAGAAAATAACAAAACATTACCCGTTATAACTACATCCACAAACTTAGAAAAAGCTTCGGAAAAAACACCATTACCCGCAACCCCTGAAACGAGTTCAAAACCCGAAGATAACAAAACATCTTTATCGTCAGGGGCTACACTCAAAAGTGATTCAGAACCCAATAAAACATCACCTGCAACTGTATCAACGGTTGACAACTTAGAGCCGAACAAAACATCACCTGCAACTGTATCAACCGATCGCTCTGAGCCGAAAAAAACATCACCTGCAACTGCATCAACCATAATACCAGATCGCAGTACAACTTCATCAGAAAAATCCGAGAAAATTGCAGTAACAAATTCAACCGAAACTGTTGCGGCTAGTCCAAATATTCCCTCAACTGATAAAACCTCTACAGACAAACAGTCCCCAGTTGCCACAACTGACGACAAGATAGACTCAGACAAGCAATCTCAAAACTCCACAATTGTGGAGAAAGCCAACTCAGGCGAACAATCTCGTACTGCCGAAGTTTCTGACAAAATAGACTCCGATAAAAAAGCTCCAATTGCCCAGACTTCAGAAACAAAAAACTCAGACAAACAGCTTCCTATTACCGAAGCTGCCGCCAAAATAGACTCAGATAAAAAATCCCCAAAAGTCGATGCAATACCGACCGAAAAACCCATTTCAGATTCTCAACAGTCACCGACAACACAGCCCCCAACAGCCCCATTAATCCCAGCCACATCTAACCCAGTTTTACCTAACACTAATATCAGTGCAGAAGTCAAATCAACCGATTTACAAAAGCCAGTACAAACCGCCACTCAATCTTTAACTGACAAACAGAATGATACAGGAAAAGTTGACCCATTAAAAATCGAACCTGCTGCAATACCAAAAACAGCAGCCAGTGAAAATGTAACGGTGACGACAGCAACAGCAGCAGTTAACACCCCAGAAAAAACTCCGAACAATACTGACTCAGTTTCGGAAATTAAACAGCCAGTTAAAACAGAATCTATTGTCAGTCAATCAGCAGATGCTGAATTAATCAAAACCGACAAAGATGCAACTTCCAGCATCTCTCAACCTCCCGCAGAAACAGAGTCAGTTATCGCTCCAATTGCGGAAAAGTCTCCTGCAAAAATAGACTTACTCAGTTCTAACGTTGGCGAACAATTACCCAAACAAAGCAACTCCAACGTTTCTACCGTACCCGAACAATTGCCAATAAAAATTGAGTCAATTATTCCCACAAAAAACGATTCGGCTACGGTAGAAAATGAGAGCGTTTTTCCTGAAATAACATCAGAAATTGAAAGCGAATTGCCAACAAAAACCGATTCGGTATCGACAGCAGAATTCACTGCTGATACAATCGAACGGAACATTACTGTTTCCTTCACAGCAGCGGAATTAGAAACTGAGAAAAGCCCAGCACTCTTCTCAACTCCATCAGAGACAGCAGCAGTTACGACACAGATAGCAGAAGTCGAAACAAGCGCTTCACCCTCAACTCTTAAATCCCCACCTAAACTCACTTCAAACAATTATAATAGCAATTCAAATCCCACAGAAACTGTCGCTGTTTTACCAGCGTATTCCGATCCTGAAATTGCGCCCAAATCCGCAGAGATGACAAGCGGTTGGCTACTGTCAGCAACCGAAGAATCTGCTCAACTTTCAGACAATATTGCAGACACTCAACCCAATTCAACACAGCGTACTGGCGACTTCCAAAGCAATACCAATCCCTCAACAAATCTCTCAATAACAGCAGCAGCCAATTCACCCAGTGGCACTTTCCTTGTAGATAACCAAGGACAAGTCAAATTTGACTATGTATTTGACGGCGGCTACTTTACTGGCGAAATCGGCATTTTTAGTCTTTCAGGAATGGAAGCATTTACACCTGGTACTCCAGAATTCATCGCCGAAGCTGCTAGGAGAGTCCTAACTAATTCCACATTAGGAAACATTGTAATCCGCGACAGTACAGAAGGAGCAAAATTCACCGGTTCGATGCCGGGAGAATACGACTTCGGTTCAGGAGAATATCAGGGTATCAAAACTTTCAACATGACCCCTGGAGACACTTTTGCCGTCATGTTCGTACCCAGCGGTACAGTACAATCATCCCTCCAATACTCCTGGCTGTGGGATTTGTTTCCCGAAAACCGTCCCTTATTCAGTATCGCCACAGCCAATCCCAACGATACCGCTCATCTGCTACAAATAGCCGACATTACGGGCAGCGGTAACACCTTTGCCCTCGAAGATATGTCATCCGCTAACTCAGACAGAGATTACAATGACCTAATCTTTAAAATTAGTGGCGCAACCGGAAACGCACCGCTGCTAGATACAGTCATCAACCCTGACAAAGAATGGCGAAATACTCCCCTAGGACAACAATTGCTCGCCGAAGCCAATCCCCCGAATTCTGACAACAATCCGCCCGTTGTTTCGCCGACAAGCGCTCGGACTTATACAGAATTAGAGACAACTATTTCATTAGACAATCTTGCCACAGATGCAGAGGGCGACCCTCTGACAATTAGCGTCCTCAATCCAGTAAACGGCACAGTAATTTTCAATCCCTTAACTAACAAAGCATCGTTTAAACCAGCATCCGGTTTCTCCGGTATTGCCAGCTTTGATTTCCTTGCCAGCGACGCTTTTGGGAGTTCAACGCCCGCGCGGGTGACAGTCAACGTCAGCGATGTTCCTCTGCTAAATCTAGATTTTGTGAAGCGCAATCCCCGACTGGATGCAGGAGAAAATACGGAATTGATTGTGCTCGGAGATTTTGCCGACCAAAAAGGTGTAGTCCTGCCAGATTCTTATCTAACTTACACTTCAATAAATCCAGAAGTAGCACCAATTGATCCAACGGGTAAAGTGACAGGTTTGGTCAACGGCACTTCGATTTTGAGCGCATCTCGAAATAACTTGCAAGCAGTAACAGCGGTGCGAGTTGGAAAATTGCCAGCCCCAACCAACGATGCAGAATTTAATGGAGCACTAGCTGAGATTAACGGTTTGAATGTCTATCCCAAAGCAGTCACAATGACAGCCGGAATGGGACGCTCGCTTTTAGTAGGAATTGAAAATATCATCAAATCCCCCGATCTGAAATTCGGCTCTACAGGAACTCGCTATTTCCCCGGAAACTCCAACCTATTACAAGTGAATTCAGACGGCGTTATTACCGCTATAAAAGAAGGAGTTACTAACGTCACTGTCATTCACGGAGCCGCCGAACAAGTCGTGCCAGTAAGAGTCTCCCTTCCCGCCATCGCCGGAACAATTTTAGGAGTAAATGGCGGTGCAGTTACTGGCAGTGACGGTTCAATTGTGATGGTGCCGCCCGGTGCTCTTGCCGAAAATACAGCTATTAGCTTGACATCTCTAACCAGCAATGATCTATCGCTACAACTTCCCGACGGTTTGCAGTTCGCCGGAGGCTTCAATTTAGACTTGGGCGACAACTCCTTGAAAATTCCCGCTCAATTAGCAATTCCTGCCCCTGCCGGCTTATCTCCTGGTACCGAAATTTTATTCCTGCGAAAAGGTTCGCTGCCGGATGCTAACAATATTTATTCCCCAATTTGGCTGATTCAAGAATCCGGTGTAGTCGATGCCAGCGGTACTATTCGCACTAATTCTCCACCATTTACCGGTATTTTGGAGACTGCCGAAATAGCGATGATAGCAATGCCGGACCTGGAGTTACAGAAGTTGGCATTGGAAAAGTTGCTCACCACCTCCAATATAAATGGTTCCCTTCTCTCAACAAATGTCGGTCTCCCAAATGGTTCCCTTCTCTCAACAAATGTCGGTCTCCAAAACAGCTTTTTAGCAGCCAATGCCGGTTTAATCGGTATAGCCGCCGTCACCACAGCTCAATTCGCCGCTACAATTTTACTGCTGGCTTACTTGGCTAAATACCTGAAATCTGGATTGAAAATTATTGCCATTCCTGAAGTCGGTTTACCTGTAGTCACTCCGGCGGGTGTTGAACTCGATCCAGAAGGGATTCCCCGCGTCACAGCCACTCTAAACATACCCACACTATTCCCAGCAGACCCCTTCGCACCTCCAGTGCTTCAATCCGCTGAATATAAGTTGGAAAATGGCGAACCAACCGTCGTCCTGACAGGCAGCAACTTCCTGAATAATTCCAATGATTTAGGCGGTGAATTTAAAGACTTAACAGTCAGCTTCCGCGTCGGCGACAAAACTTATCCAGGCACATTGATACCGGATAAAAACACCGATTTGGGAGAAAATAGCTACAAAATTGCTGTCAAAATTCCGATTACCGTACCCCTCGGCGAATCCAGCATTGTAGTGTCGAGAAAGCAGAAAAAGCGCTTCGGGCACGGAGGGGCAGATTACGAGATTGTGGAACTCGAAAGTGAAGAAAATATCCGCCTCGCCCCTACCTGCCTTGAATGGGGATTGATAGCAGAACGTTCGAGCGACAGAATCAACGTTATCAACCTCAGAAATGCTGCATCGACTGTTGAAAATCGGACCAGTGATAACTTGGCGGTTGCTGTTAACATTCTCCTAGGCGATCCCACTATTCCATTAGAATGGCCCGATTCGATCGCCCCTACCAACAATGCTACCCGCGCCTACGTGACTATGCGGAATACCGGCCGCGTTTCGGTAGTGGATTTGATGGCACTGCGAGAGATAGATACTAATCCACAAACAGCAACTGTGGATGGGATTGCCTTGCCCCAGGGAGCTCGCCCGCAAGGTATTGTCATTGACCCCAAAGACAATTACGCTTACATTGCCGACCAAAATCGCCCCAACATCTACGTCCTCGACATCAACCCGAATTCAGCAACCTATCATACTGTTATCCAGACAATTAACGTCACATCACCCCTGGGACTGAGCCAGTTGGCTATCAGCAGCGACGGGCGCCGACTGTTCGCTACTGGTTCCGACAATAACGAACAAACACCTAACCGCCGCATTTACGCTGTCAACATTGACCCCGCCGACAAACCGAGCGCTCAGGGCTCTAACGAGCGGAAGTGGCACCAGCAGATTAAAGTAATTCCCACCCTATCGGAGACAGAGGGCATAGCTGCTACTTCCGACCCCAAGAAAATGGTGTTTACCAACGGGCTTGCTAGTGTCCTTACCATAGATAGTAATGGGGACCAGATAAAGCTTCAAGATGACGGCAAGGGCTTCGGAGTGCTCGAAATTGAGTCTGATGACCCCCTCAATTTTAGGGCTAAAGTCGATTACGCTCCTTTGTCGCTGGGCGTGGCCACTGACTATTTTGATGTCAACGAGGCAGTGGCTGTAACAGTAACGCAAGACGGGAAATATGCGTTTGTTGCCGGCCGCAACTCTAGGGCAAAGATAAATACGCGCGAGGGTGGAAATATAGGCATTATCGCAAACCCACTGGGGCCCAATCCTCAATTGGTGGCTGCGACTCGACCGATTCCGGGCAGCTTAACTAACAACCTAGCGCTTTCGAGTGACGGCAAATATTTGATTGCTTCCTATCCCACCTTCGGTTTGGGAGGAAGTTCCTACGTTTTCGATGTTGAGCAAATGATTAAGGCTATAGAGAATCCGGGTAATTACAAGCTTGACGCCCGCGACAGGGGTGTGGATACTTGGGGTTTCCAGGCAAGCAATCAGCGAAATGCGACAACTGCCGACCTCGTCCGCGTGCCTATTGACGATATCAACCCTCTTGTCAGTATTGCGGCCGACTACGAAATTATCGAAGGAAATTGGATTAATAACTTTGGTTTTGGTATCCCGGATGGTACGAAACGCGCTCCCATTGGTATCGGTGGAAATCCTAAAGGTTTGGCGATCGCTTCTGTTAAAAATTGGTTGGAATTAAAAGGACCGATCGGGGATAGCAAGAATGATAGCAATCCTTTAACTCCTACTTTTAAGTGGGATTTGAAGGGTGAGAATGAACCCTGCGGTCTTCCTGGTTTTAAGCCTGATACTGATGTCGAGAAGGTCAATCTTTATGTAAGCGTTTTTCCGCAAGGGAAGGGCTTGTTGCCCGATGATAGGTGGGATGGGTTAAATTCGCAGGACGACAAAGATTACAATCCGAATCGGGTTCTGACTGCTCAATGGGAAAACGGTACGTGGACTTGGGATGGGAAAACTAAGGCTGGTTCTTCAAAGGAGTTTACTCTTTCTAGCGATCGAATGTTGACGGCGGGTCAGGAATATCATTGGGCTGTGGAAGCAGTTACGAAGAAAGGGGATAAAAAAGTTGTTACCGACAAGTTTAAAACTTTACTGCCGACTCCGATTTCTGGTGGTAATACTTTCAGCAGCGTTACTGTTTTAACGCGGGGTGTAGAACCCGGAAATTCCCAAAATAGCCAGTTGATTGATGGGCAAATCAATGGAGTTGCTAAACACATTTTTGATACTGGCGGTACGGTCATGAAATATCAGTCGGCAACTGGTAAGTGGCAGTCTGTTATTCCTCAAGGAAATAGTTGGATATCTAATACTAGCCTTCAGCCTCCTGTCTATGGCAAACCCTTAGTGCTGTTAGCTAATTGGATGGATGGGATGAACGGGATGGATGGGATTGAGCCGAAGCAACTTTATAATTCTGGTTTTGCTGAGGCGGCGGCTGATACTTTATTTGCTTCAATGGTGCAATTGGATTTAAATAAGGGTGGTGGTGTCGGTAGCCCAGGTCAGCTTTATGATAGCACCGGTAAATTAATCCGCACTCAAGGAGCGGTTTTCAACTCGCCACTGCACTTTATCGGTTTCGGGCAGGGGGCTGTTGTTAATAGTGAAATTGTCCAGCGTTTAGGTACGTTTTTACCTGATGCTGGAGGTACAAGTCGGGCAAATCGCGACCTGCAAATGACGACTATTGACCCTTACGATTACGATAATAATTCTTTTTCTGGGCCTTACCTTAACATTCTCGACCCGGAAATTAAGGTGTGGAATAATGTCACTTATGCTGACAATTACTACCAAACAAAGGGTATTGGGAATACAATTAACGGGCGAGAACTTTCTGGAACGAACTGGAAATCTGATTGGAATGTTTCTTTAGGAGAGCGGGCTGGATTTACGGCGGATGACGGGGAAGGTGCTTCCCATCGGGCGGCTTTGGCTTGGTATGCGGGAACTGCTAATCTCACAGGTAGCAAACTGCCATCGGAAAACGGTGACACAATTTACCGCCGCTTGGGCGATTTGGAGCAAAATAATATTGCTGATGTTACTAAGACTTGGTACACTCCTGATCACACGAATGCCAGTTTAACTCATGGCGATACTAAAGCTCCTTGGGAAGGAATTGGTACGGGTTGGTTCAACTCTGTTTTAGGTGGAGGTTCTCAATTATTTCGGTGTTAGAAGATAATACCTACACAGATAGCACTAAGCCCTTCGGAACTCGAATGCGGGGTGATTATGCGGTTCCGACTTTGTTTAATGGAAATTTTGATGCGATCGCTTTCCAACGTAACGCTCAAACTATCCCGGGCTGGTCTTTATTTAATGGCTCATCTGAGGATGGTTCACAATCCCACTTAGTCGATTGGCTGAAAATCGGAGTTCAAGAAGAGAACACCCTAGAAAAAGGCTTAATAGGTAGTGGTTATTTAGATGCCATAGGATACGATGAGAATCAGCCTAATTATGCTCTGAGAATGGGATTAGGTGGGGCAAAACAAATAGTACACAACTATTTTGTGATGCCAGAATGGGGAGACTTGCGGTTTAACCTCCACGCGCCATATCGGAACACTGGAAAGCTTAAGGTCTGGTTGGAAACTCAACCGGAAACTAATTCACAAGGGCAACCAATTCTTGGTACTGGCAGTCATCTTCTCAAAGAAATCGATTTAGCAATAAATCCAGGTAATTCACTAGAGACATACGCAAGCGATATTGACAAAATTGGTTTTGGCAGAGGAGGGTTTGAAACTTTCCATGTAGATAGCAATCAGCTAGATCGATTTCGAGGTCAGGTAGCCAAGCTAAGATTTGAAGTTGAGGGGAATACTAGGGTTTATTTAGATGATGTTTTCTTTAAGAGTAATCACCTTAAATTTGGCAATCCATCAGAAGCTAGGTACAACTCAGAACCACCAAACTTTACCAATTCAAATACCACCAACTTGCTAATTGAGAAACCTCAATACGTAGTATCTTACGATCGCAGTACCCTCAACCCTGCGTGGATAAGTTGGCAAGTCAATAAATCCTGGCTAGGTGATTTAGACCGCCCCGCCACGATCTTTGTCGGGGATCCTCAACTACCAGAAGGATGGCCGAAAATTGACACTAGCTCCTATAAAAATCCTCAAGGTTACAGCTTGGGTTTCGATCAAGGTCACGGAATTCCTTCAGGGGATCGAACAAATCACAAAAAAGACAACTTCGCTACTTTTTTAGGAACAAATTTGATTCCACAAAGCGTGGACAACAATCGATTTTTTGGGAACTCAAAGGATCCCGCACAAGCATCTGCTTGGTATAACGTCGAACAACTGGTGCGGAATCTCGCGCAACAAGGTCAAGAAATTTACGTTGTTGCGGGCAGTTATGGTACAGATTGGAATTCACAGAAGCGAAGTAATGCTCATCCTGATGAAATTGCTCGAGGATACACAAATTCTGAAGCTTTTCAGCAAAAAGGAATTAACATTCCTGGATGGACTTGGAAAACGCTTCTAATTATGGATCGCCCTGGTCAAGGCATACCAGATATCAATCAAAACACGAAAGTGTATACATTTTTGACACCTAATAAAACCGAACCATTTGCTAATTGGCCTCTTACTGGGCAGCCCATACCTCACCCCTTTAATGAAATTCAAGCTGAGCTAGGACTAACTGCGACTCTGCCGGATATCCAAAATGCAGTTGAATGGCGTAATCCTGCTACTTGGCAGCTCACAATTAAGCAGCTTGAAAAGCTGATTGATGGCAGAGGAGGTAGAAAGATAAACTTTTTGTCTAGTCTTCCTGATAACATTCGGACTTATCTCAAAGATCAGTTATATCCAATTATCTAAATTCTCTCAACCATCCTTCAAATCAGACGAAAAACTCATCTCTGATTTGAAGGATATATGTTAGGACCAACGATAACTTCTCCATTTGGTAAAATTGTATTGCGAAATCGGCCAGTTTGAGAGAAAAAGATTTTAGCACTAAGTAGATTAGCGTCTGTGAAATTGACACCATTCATATCCAATGTCAATAAATTAGCACCCTTTAAGTTGGCATAGCTTAAATCCGCAGAATCTAGACAAGAATTTTTAAGATTAGCACCGCTCAAATCAGTACCCCTAAAGTTAACATTCGTCAAGCAGGACTCTTGCAAATTGGCACCGCTTAAGTTAGCATTAGCTAAGTGGGCATTAGGCATAATGATGTTATGTAAATCGACACCTCTAAGGTCAGCCCGATATAAAACTATGCCCTCAAACCTTCTTTCTCCAGCAGCGTAGCGCCGAAGCAATTCCTGAGTTTCCATGACTCTAACTGGATCGCTTTTATGGCTACCATCTGGCATAATAGTATGACAAAATAACGCAGCGTCAGTGTTAATATTCTCCCATTTAGCAGCGCTAAAATTTGTGCCAATTAAGTTGGTATTAGACAGGTTTGCATTGTTTAAGTTAGCATTTTCCAAATTAGCATCGCTCAGGTCAGCATTCCATAAATTAACATTAGCCAGATTTGCATTGCTAAGATTTGCCCCTACTAAACAAACGCTACTCAAGTGAGCATTTTCAAGATTCGCGTTACTCAAATTAGCACCGCTCAGATCGCACCCCTTCAAAATACTTGAGTGTAAATCAGAGCCACTTAGGTCGATCTCAATTAGGTATTCATGCTCGATGAGAGTTCCTTCTAAATTGATCGAGGAATAGTCTCTCCATCCATCTTTATATAAATCGACCACCTCCCTACCAGCCATCTCTGGGTGATGGTTGTTGAGAGATAGAAGCGGAATAACTTCTTCGGCTTCTTCTTCCCATTCGAGATATTCTTCGTTATTCATAACCTTTTTCTGAAGATATTTACATATTAATAATAGCAGATCGTGAGCCAGACAAGATTACAATCGGAATCGTATCCTGACTGCTCAATGGAAGAATGGTACCTGGACTTGGAATGGAGGTAGTAAGGCTGGTTCTTCTGAGGAGTTTACTCTTCCTAATGACCGACCATCGGGCTGCTTTGGCTTGGTATGCGGGAACTGCTAATCTCAATGAAAGTCAGTTTCCTTCGGAGAATGGCGAAACAATTTACCGTCGCTTAGGTGATTTGGCTGAAAATAATATTGCTGATGTTACTAAGACTTGGTACACTCCTGAGCACACGAATGCCAGTTTAACTCATGGCGATACTAAAGCTCCTTGGGAAGGAATTGGTACGGGTTGGTTCAACTCTGTTTTAGGTGGAGGTTCTCAATTAGATGCGGGGTGATTATGCGGTTCCTACTTTGTTTAATGGGAATTTTGATGCTGTAGCGGCTCAACTAGATTCGCAACCCATTCCTGGTTGGTCTTTGTACAATGGCGATAATAAGTCTGTGTTGCAAAGCTCCTTGGTGAATCGGAACAGCATTACTACTTTATCTAACCCTGTAGTAGGGTCTAATTCGGGTTCAATCAATTATGCTCTAAAATTAGGTACAGGCGACAGCATCACGCACAATCCCTTTGTCGTACCGGATTGGGGAAATTTACGATTTGATGTTTTTGCTCCCACTCAAAGCGGAACACTAAATGTCAAGCTTGAAACGATAGATGGACAAAGTAAAAATGTAATCATCAATCTGGCACAAGATGCAAACTTTCAAATTGATGCAGCCAACAACAATAACACCGAGTCTATTAAGAACATCTATTCAGACATTGAAAATAAGATTGGGTTTGGCAGAAAAGGATTTGAAACCTTCCAACTTAAGTTAAACCTCACTGATTTAGAAATAGCAGATTTCCGAGGAAAGTCAGCGAAAATAACTTTTTCTTTAGACGGCGGTGACTCCGTTTACATAGATAATGTTTTCTTCAAGAGCGAGCATCTCAAATTTGGTAATCCCACTCAAGCTAGATGGAATCCTAGCAACAGTACATATAAAAACAACTTGCTGCTTGAAAAACCACAGTACGCGGTTTCTTACAATGCTGATACTAAAATTGCCAACTGGGTTGGTTGGAAAGTAGACAAAACATGGGTGACAAGACCAAAAACACAGCCGGGAGAGTTACCCAATGGGTTAATAAAAAGACCTGAGTTTATAGCCGATCCCGATTTATTCGCTAGTGGCTTGTCTACCTATGATGGAAATATCTTTACGGGCTTAGGAATGGATCGAGGTCATTTGTCTCCTGACAGAGATAGAAGAAGACATCCCAAAGACCAGTTAGCAACCTACCTAACCACTAATTTGATTGCCCAGTCAATGGATAATAATCGATTTTTTGTTCCAGGAAGCAACTCTCCAGCAGATGCTTCTGCTTGGTTCAATATAGAAGATAAAGTGATAGCCCCCAGAGTTGCTCAGGGGCAAGAGCTTTACATTTTCGCTGGAGCTATTGGTAACAATCCAAATGTTCAAAAGAAAACGAATGTTCCTGAGTTGCTCGATGACCTTTTCAATGGAGAGTTGATCAATCAGGGAAACACAAGCCCTAGCAATTTGTCAAACCGACAAATTCACATTCCTCGATGGACGTGGAAAACAATTATGGCTGGGGAACAACCAGGAGCCGAAGTTACTTCGTCAAACATAGAAACTTTCGCATATATGACGCCTAATGTAGCGGAACCAGATTGGACTTTATCCTTAGATGGGGTTGCAAATCCACTTAACAATAATATGTTTTCTCCCTTTTTGGACAACGTTCGCCCTAAAATAACTGGTAAAACGGATTGGAGGAACCCAGATACTTGGCGAGTTACTCTTCCAGAACTCACAAAGATTCTGAACGAACGCAACCGAGTCCGCAATTATGCGTTTGATTTTGATTTCTTTTCAAATTTGCCATAACATAAGATGCTCAAAATGCCTTGAAGGAGCGAAGTAGATACTCTCCTCCTTCTTGACATTTTGCTTCTTTTAGTGGGAGGAAATCATCCTCTAATAACTTTTGAGAACATTCTTATAATTTCATACTTCTCTGTTAGTATTGTGGGAATAGAGAGAGGGATTGCAGGTGAAACCCGGTATGAAAACTCCGTCTTGCCGAATAATATCCCAGTAGTTACAAGGCTCTTCGCCAAAGCCACCAAACTTAGCACCTTGAAAATTGACTCTAATGAAATTAGCCGAGCTTACATTACATTTACTGCTGTTAAATCCTCTTAAGTCGCAGTCAAAAAACCTAGCATATTCCAAATGACTTGAGGTGATTTTAGCTTCTGTAAAGTTACAGTACCAAAATTGAGCCGAACCCAACTCGCACCTATGCAAATTGAGTCGGCTCAAATTAACGTAGTTAAATTGAGCATCACTCAAATCGATATTTTGCAGTTCAACCCCGCTCAAGTCAGCATACTCTAAAATGATGTTTCTAAAATCTCGATCGCCCGCAGCATAGCGTCTGAGTAATTCTTCTACAGTAATCCTTTCTTTTTCCATAACTCAACTCCTGTATCTATTTACACCTTCGATAATAGCGCACTCGCCGCTACATTTTGTTGGTTTCGGTCAAGGGGCTGTTGTTAATAGTGAAATTGTCCAGCGTTTAGGTACGTTTTTACCTGATGCTGGTGGTACGAGTCGGGCAAATCGCGACTTTCAGATGACGAATATTGACCCTTACGATTACGATGATAATTCTTTTGAAGGAACTTACCTTAATATTCAAGACCCAGAAATTAAGGTTTGGAATAATGTCACTTATGCTGACAATTATTACCAAACAAAGGGTATTGGGAATACGATTAACGGTCGGGAACTTGCTGGAACGAACTGGAAATCTGATTGGAATGTTTCTTTAGGAAACCGGGCTGGTTTTACGCCGGATGATGGGGAAGGTGCTTCTCATCGGGCTGCTTTGGCTTGGCGGGAACTGCTAATCTCACGGGTAGCAAACTGCCATCGGAAAACGGTGACACAATTTACCGCCGCTTGGGCGATTTGGAGCAAAACAATATCACCGATGTTACTAAGACTTGGTATACTCCTGACCATACTAATGCTAGTTTTACTCAGGGAGATACTAAAGCTCCTTGGGAAGGTATTGGTACGGGTTGGTTTGACTCTGTTTTAGGTGGAGGTTCTCAATTACGGCCTTATTTTGATGGTGGGAAGAAGACTAAAAATGAGTTGGGTGACTTTGAGGATTATTTGAAGAATAATCGGGTTTCGGTGTTAGAAGATAACACCTCAATAGCTGCAATGCGGGGTGATTTTGCAGTTCCTACGCTCTTTAATGGGAATTTTGATGCAATTTATTACCCGAATAGCATTCAAAATATTCCCGGCTGGTACAGCAATAGGGCTAATAACAAACTCAAGCAAAGCGCCCTAATTGATGTAGCAGGTATTCCTGGAGCTACTCCGCCCTCAAATGGCATTCCCAACTATGCTCTACTCCTGGGAGCTGGGAAGTCAACCCAAGCCACCCATGACTCGTTTGTTATACCCGATTGGGGCAATTTGCGGTTTGATGTTTTTGCTCCCGTTCGGAGTGGAGAACTGAATGTAAAGCTTGAAACGATCGACGGTCAAAGTAAAGATGTAATCGTCAATCTTGCAGAAGATGCAAATTTTTTGATCGACGCAAGTAACTACAATCAAATTCAGGATATTAAGGACATCTACTCGGATATCGAAAATAAGATTGGCTTTGGCAGAAAAGGATTTGAAACCTTCCAACTTAAGTTAAACCTCACTGATTCAGAAATCGCAGAGTTTCGAGGGAAGCCAGCGAAAATAACCTTTTCTTTAAACGGCGGTGATTCCGTTTACATAGATAATGTTTTCTTCAAGAGCGACCATCTCAAATTTGGTAATCCCACTGAAGCTAGATGGAATCCTAGCAATAGTACATACCAAAACAACTTGCTGCTTGAAAAACCACAGTACGCAGTGTCTTACAATGCTGATACCAAACTTGCCAACTGGGTAGGTTGGAAAGTAGACAAAACATGGGCGACAAGACCAGATACACAACCAGGAGAATTACCCAATGGGTTAATACAAAGACCTGAATTTATAACCGATCCCGATTTATTAGCTAGTGGCTTGTTTACCTATGATGGAAATATCTTTACGGGGTTAGGAATGGATCGAGGTCATTTGTCTCCTGACAGAGATAGAGTGAGACATCCCAAAGACCAGTTAGCAACCTACCTAACCACTAATTTGATTGCCCAATCAATGGATAACAATCGATTTTTTGTTCCAGGAAGCAACTCTCCAGCAGATGCTTCAGCTTGGTTTAATATAGAAGATAAAGTGATAGCCCCCCGAGTTGCTCAGGGGCAAGAGCTTTACATTTTTGCTGGAGCTATTGGTAACAATCCAAATCCTCAAAAGAAAACAAATGTTCCCCAACTGCTAAATATGGTCCAAGATGGAGAGTTGATCAATCAGGGAAATACAATCCCTAGCAATTTGTCAAACCGACAAATTCACGTCCCTACATGGACGTGGAAAACCATCATGGCTGTGGAACAACCAGGAGCCGAAGTTATTTCGTCAAACATTGAAACTTTCGCATATATGACACCTAACGTAGCAGAACCAGATTGGACTTTATCCTTAGATGGGGTTGCAAATCCGCTTAATAATGATGTGTTTTCTCCCTTTTTGAAGCTACGAGGTAACATAGACAATGCGGCAGCCTGGAGGAACCCAGATACTTGGAGAGTTACTCTTCCAGAACTCACAAATATTCTTAACGAACGGAACAGACTTCGCAACTATGACTTTAAGTTTGATTTCCTGTCAAATCTGCCATAAAATATTTCAGTAGGCTCTTAAGAATTAAGGTATAGATTTTCGTATATCTTAGTTCTAAGCTTATTTCTGGTAGAGGTGATTTTCCTCACAGTTTCTCCAGCGCACTTGTAAGAATTTCATGTCATTTCTATCAACTCCGTCAGAGTAAGGCTATGGATAAAAGAAAAAACCAGGGCTAAAAACTCCGTCAGGTCGTATTACGTCCCAGAATCGACAAGGATCTTCTCCAGAGCCATAGAGCTTAGCACCTTGAAGGTTAACTCTGGTGAAACGAGCACAGGTTAGATTGCACGTCGCGCTAGTATTAGCTCCTCTCAGATTGCAGTCAAAAAAACGAGTGCTTTCTAAATCAGAATCATAAATTTTGGCATCCGTAAAGTTACAATACCAAAACTGAGCCGACAGCAATTTACATCTCTGCAAATTGAGTCGGCTCAAATTGACATAGTTAAATTGAGCGCCTGTCAGGTCGATATTTTGCAGTTCAACCCCGCTCAAATCAGCATACTCCAAAATGATGTTTTGAAAATCTCGATCGCCAGCCACATATCGTCTGAGTAATTCTTCTACAGCAATACTTTCTTTGTCCATAACTCGACTCCTGCATCTATTTACACAATCAACAATAGCATCGTCACTTTACAATTCGGGTTTTGCTGAGGCAGCCGCAGATGTTTTATTTGCCTCAATGGTACAACTCGATTTGGAGAAGGGCGGTTCTATCGGAAAGGAGGGTAAACTTTATGATAGTACGGGCAAGTTAATCCGCAATCAAGGATCTGTTTTCAACTCGCCGCTACATTTTGTTGGTTTCCGCAATAACACAGGTAGCTTAGACCCAGACATTTCGCCTGCATGGTCTGCAATAGAATCAGGATTAGTTGACCAGCTAATTTTTGATTACAACAAAAAACTTGATATTACTGCTGGTGTTTTTGATACTAAAGAACAGAATTGGTCGGTTCAGCCAAAAACTAGAGCACCTGAAGCACTTACGGAAGCACAAAATCAGGGAAATACAAATCCCACAAATTTAGAAGCTAACGGAATTCGGATTCCTGGATGGACATGGAAAACAATCTTGGTTTCCAACAAATCAAATCTTGGGGTACAAGATATTCTTGGCAGTTACACGTACATTACGCCCAACATACCAGAACCTTACACGGACTGGAGCGGGCAACCAGCAGTCCCGAACCCACTTAATCAACTGTTAGGGGAAAGCCGCGATCCCATAACAAGTGCTGAACAATGGCGAAGACCAAATACATGGAAGATTTCTATTAATCAGCTTGAAAGTCTTCTGAATACTCAGGGTTCTGACAAGGTTTTTAACTTTTTGTCAAATCTTCCTGAAGATGTTCGGAATCGAATTAAACAACAGAGCGATTTCCAGTTTCCACCTCCCTAAGTCCAACTTGCTTGGGATTTACGCAGAACTATTATTAAATACGTTGGAGAGATATCTAAATGTTCCAAACATTACTATTACCTCAATGCTGCGTAAGTCCTGTTTTTTTAAAAGAGATTAACCCCTACGACAACTTATTCAAATTTAAAATTCATTTTCTCTAATCTCTCCGCGCCAGTGTTCAGTAGCATTTATTGGACCAGGGATAAATTCTCCTGTTACCCAAGTGGTGTTACATAAATACACATCTGCTTCAGCACCAAAAAGATTTTGAATACCCTCAAGATTACTTCCTGTAAAATCAGGAGCATACATATCAACCAATCCCAAATATGCACCTCTAAGATCGCAGTAAATTATTTGAGGATTGCGCCATTCGCAGTTACTTAAATGGGTATTTTTCAAATCACTAAAAACAATCCGTTTAATGCCACCAAAATTACAATCAGTCAATTTAGCGCCGACCAAATTTACGTGGCTGAAGCGAGTTTGCCACAAAAAATTAACGCCAGATAAACTAACATTACTGAGATCGACTTCATGCAAAATTAGATCCCGAAACTCTCTTTCACCTTTATCATAAAGTCTGAGAAATTCCCCAACGTCTGTCAGTCTGTGAGAATCGGTTTGTACCTGACCATTAGGCATAATAGTTTGACAAAAAATAGTATCTTTTGTCGTTTTAATGTCAGTAATATTAGATTTTGTTAGATTAGCTCCAATGAGTTCGGCACCGCTTAAATCAGCATTAGTTAGGTCAGCATTAGTTAGGTCAGCATTAGTTAGATCAGCATTAGTTAAGTTAGCGTTTCTGAGATTTGCTCCTCTCAAGTTCGCATTGAGCATGAAAGCCGATACTAAAGAAACTTTTTCCATATTGGCATCACTCATATTGGCATTGATTAGGCGAGTCCGCCCCATCTCAAAGTCTACCCATCTCAAATCGGCGTGGCTGAGATTGATATCAATGAAACAGGGCCACTGAAGACGAGCGTATTTTAAATCAATCCCTGTAAAGTTTCGCTCTCCGGCTCTATACTGTTGAATCATATCAGCTCCAGCGATGCGTCCCTTGGCAATTTCTTGAAGACTCATAATTATTGTCTAAATTAGTTTAGATCTTGTATTATATAGCAATTTTAAATTATTTCCCAAATGACACGCGAGAAAGATGATTGTACTACAAGGATTATACTCTCGATAAATTTGCCACTGATTTAGGACTGCTATATCTATTTGCCTTATCAATAATAGCAACTTTACTGGTGTATTTCATGGCAGTTGTTAATAGCAAAATTATCCATATCGGGGGACTTTGTTTCCTAAGAGAGGCGGGATTTTTAACACAAATCCCGATCGGCAAATGATATCAAATCCGGTGGCATCGGAATTAATATTACCCAAAGTCAGGACACGGCGCAGTGCCGTTTCCCTACAATTAATCGGGCGATAGTTACATCTGGTACGATCGCGATAGATTATTTTGCGGTAGGGAAATGGCTTTTGGAGTGTCCTCCGTTCCTTAACAGTCAACAGTCATCCGTCAACCGCCAACAATCAAATGACTAAAACTGAGGTTTTGCGACCACCCCGTCGCAGAGACGCCGATCCCGATCGCTCACATTAGGATTAGTTCTAAGATAATCCCCCACCCAATCGCAGCCCCTCACCAGCAAATCATCAAGATCCAAATTCCACAAAATTACCCGATTATCCTTGCTAGCAGAAGCCAGAATTTTCCCATCCGGGCTAAAACTCAAGCCCATCACACTATCCTTGTGACCCGTCAAAGTTTTCAGCAACGTCCCGCTGCGGCTCCACAACTTCACCTTATGATCGTAACTGCCCGAAGCAACCAACAAACCATCCGGGCTAAAACCCACGCTAGTCACGCTGTCGCTAGAACCCTTCAGCAACGTCGCTACCAAAGTTCCGTCCACCTTCCACAGCTTCACCGAATTGTCGTAACCAGCCGAAGCCAGCATTTTGCTATCAGGGCTAAAAGCAACCCCCAACACAAAACTATTGTGAGCCCCTTCAAAAGTCCTCAGCAAACCACCGTCCCGATTCCACACTTTGACAGTGCCGTCATCGCTTGCAGAAGCCAACATCGAACCGTCAGGGCTGAATGTCACCCCAGTCACCCAGCCTTTGTGTCCCGTCAAAGTCTTAATCAACCTGCCCTGTCTCGTCCAGAGTTTCACAGTCTTGTCCTTGCTCGCCGAAGCGATAATCTCGCTGTCGGGGCTAAAATTCACGCTCATCACGCTGTCGCCGTGTCCTTCCAGGGTAAACAGCACAGAAGGCGAACACGGAAATAGCGGCGCCGAAGGACAAGGGAGACTATTACTCGTCGCATCTTTGTTCAGACTCCAGACTTTCACCGTTTTGTCGTAACTCCCAGAAACCAGTAGCTGTCCGTCGGGGCTGAAATTGACGCTGGCGACTCTCTGAGTGTGTCCTTCCAAGGTTTCGAGCAAAATCCCCGTGCGGCTCCAGAGTTTGATAGTTTTGTCTGTAGAAGCAGAAGCCAGCTTTTGGCCGTCGGGGCTGAAAGTAACGCTTTGCACCCGGTTTTGGTGTCCGTCGAGGGTTTTGAGGGGCACATCATCGAGCCGCCAAAGTCGGATAGTTTTGTCAAAACTTGCCGAAGCCAAAGTTTTGCCATCCGGGCTAAAACTTACCTGAGTAACTCGATCGGCGTGTCCCTCAAAAGTTCTGAGCAAACGACTGTCCGGTTTAATATTGCTAGCATCCGTTGGACGTTTGTCGCCAACACCAGCCAGACTCCAGAGTTTGACACTCCCGTCTGCGCTTCCAGAAGCAAGTGTTTTACCGTCGGGGGAGTAACTGACACCAAATACCCACTTGCTGTGTCCCCGCAAAGTTGTTAGCAGTTCGCCCGCCTTTGCCTTGGCTGATTTTTTTCGGGCTGGGTATTTTATGGCAGCGATGCTCCAGATTTTCACCGTTTTGTCTTCACCGGCACTGGCGATCGTTTCACCGTCGGGGGAAAAACTGACCGTGTAAACTTTGGAGGGTTTTTTGTTTTCGCTGTGCCACAAATTAGCGATTAACCTGCCGTCAGCATTCCACAGTTTTACAGTGCCGTCATCGCTCGCCGCAGCGATGATTTTACCGTCGCGGCTGAAGCTGATCCAATTTATGGGAGCTGGTTGTTCGATCGTTTGCAGCAACGTACCGTCGGTTTTCCAAATTTTGATAGTTTTGTCTGTAGATGCACTGGCGATCGTTTGGCCGTCAGGGCTAAAAGCAACAGTGGTAACGCTATTAGTATGTCCCGTTAAAGTGGTCAGCAAAGTGCCGTCAGTTTGCCAAATTTTGACAGTTTTATCTAAACTTGCCGAGGCGATCGTTTTATTATCGGGACTGAAAGTGACACAGGAGACACTGTTAGTGTGTCCTTTGAAAGTAGCCAGCAAACTGCCGTCGCGCCGCCAAAGTTTCACGGTTTTATCTACGCTAGCAGAAGCTATTGTTTGACCGTCTGGACTGAAACCCAGACCCCAAACTACGTCACCGTGTCCCTCCAAGCGGTTGCGTTCTTTGACGCCATAAACTGCCTGCTGGAGGGCAGCAGCAATCAGAATTTCGGTGTCCTTGAGGCTGTGCATTTCTTGGGAGCCTTCGATCTGTCTCCACTTTTTACCCGCTCTCAAACTTTCTAGCATGGCGTCAAATTTGTTGTTTGAGAAATAAAGAGCTTCAGAAGCTGCGGTGAGGGTACTGATTTCGGCTCGCTGAGTTTGAGCGACAGCTAGCTGTTTTTGACCGACTGCCCGCCACCAAAAGTTGACGGCGGCGATCGTGGAACTCGTTAGCAATAGGACGCCGATCACTGCTACTCCTAGCATTTGTTTGAGAAAAGTATTGGCTCGGTAGAGCTGTGCTTGACTCATCTTTTTGTCGGCTTCTGCTTTGTGGAGTCTGGCTTCTAAGCCGAATCTTTGGCGGATCGGCCGCACTAAATAGTCGTGTACCAATTGATAGCGGTCTTCGGGCGATTCCCGCAGCAGAAATAGCAAACCGTGACCGACTAAAATGTCTAAAATCAAGTCGAGGTTGTCGGTTTTCTTTTGTCCGCTTTCTGGTTCTTTTGCGAACTGTCGCTGTAGGGAAATTCTGCCTCTGCTGCCGATCGCCAATAATTCACTTTCGCCCCCATCTGCCGGCTGCTGGCCTGTCACTAAGGACAATTCGTTTTTGGTTTTAATCAGCCTCACGCCTCTTTCATCCGTCAGGGAAAACAATATTTTCCAAGCTGCGTCTTCGTTAACCAGGCCGCAGTCAGAGATCACTCCTTCGAGCGATCGCTTCACTAATTCTGCTTTGGGATTGGCGCCCAATTGCTGGTATTGTGCTAGAGTCGTAATACCTTCTTCTTGCAGTTGCGCTCCTACTACCTGCAATTCGATCGGTCTCACTTCTTGCAGTTCGTCTGCTAAATCTTCGACGAAGGCATCGATCAGTGCCGGTTCTAAATAATATTCTGCCCGTTTCGTTAAGTGTCCGATCACAGCCCGCGCGTCTTTTATTGAAAAACTGCGTAGTTGGTAGCGGATGCTTTTGTCGAGAATATTATTGTTAATGGCGTCGAGATCGGGGAAGCGATCGCAGTCGAGCAAATAGTGCAAGTAATCTTCGCGCAAGCACAGAATTATCTTGACATAAGGCAGGTTCAAAAACAAGCGCAAAAAGTTATAAAAAAGTTGTCTTTGTGCCACTGAAGTCGAAACAAAGAAAAATTCTTCAAATTGATCGAAAATTAGCACAGTTAACAAATTATTTGTGGCATTTTCGCGCAACTGCTCTATAATAAAAGAAGAAGTTTCCGAGCCGCGTTCTGGAGAAATAGAGCAACTGCTTTTGTGGATTTCCTTTAGTCCTTGAGCGATTAATTGCGTTTCATCTTCGGCTTGTTTGTCGTACAGCGCTCCGTTCAAAGCGTTTTCTAATTCCACCAGCCAGTCGGTGTAAACTTTGATAACTACTGGCAAGGCATCCCGCGCGCCCGGAGTAATATTTTTCAAAGCAGGTACTAAGCCGGCATTGACTAGAGAACTTTTTCCAACTCCGCTGGGCCCGTGAATAATAGTTAATTTATGATCGTCCCTGCTAATTCTTTCGAGCAATCTATTGATATCTTTTTGGCGGGAATAAGCTGTCATTTCCGCTGCGATCGCAGCTTGATTTTGAGCTGAGGGGCTCGAAGGATTGACAGCTTGACGCTGCTGTTGCAATTGGCTGGCTCCGATAAAAGCTCTAAATCCGTATTGATACTCGATCGATCGCTGGGTTTTTTTAATCCGGAAAGCTTTGAGATACTCTCCCTGCTCGAAATAAACCGCTTGGAGTTCTGTCAAAATATCGATGTAAAGTCGGGGGTCGTACTTGGGCTCGCTTTGATTTTGAGCCAACTCCAAAGAATGAACCGCCGCTTCCCACTGACCTAGCTCCCGCAAACTTCGGGCTAACAGTAAAAGATACGAACTGCGATCGGATTTGGGATGTTGGATTTTAGATTTGGGATCGTTACTGAACTCGTTAGTACCCACGAATTCTGGATAATTTCCCGCAAATCCCAATCTCAAATCTTCAATCAACAATCTTAAATCATTAGGTGTTTGATCCAAAATCGCCAAAGCCAACTCGGCTAGCTGGCGGGCTTGACTCCACCTGGACTGTTGCAGGGCAACTTCAGCCAAAAACCCGTAATCTTGAGCTAATTGGCTGGGAGTACCGTAGGTGAAGTGCAACTGCAAAGAATTTTCAGCTAATGCTTGCAACTCTCCCCAAGCTTTGAGGCGTTGCAGTACCTCTCCGAGGTGTGCTGTCACCTCAGCTACCAATTCTGGGCGATCGGCAAGGGAGAAAGCGTTTCTAGATTGTTCCAGGCTAATCCAAGCTTGTTCCCAGTGGTGGCGGTTGGCTACCGGATTTCTGGCTGCTTGCAATCTGTGACACAGGGCTATGTGAAATAGCACTATGCCTTCTCTCTCTAAAAATAGGATGTTGGGGACAGGATTCGACAATGAGGAGCAGAGGGTCGATCGATTTTCGGCATATTCCCAGTTTGCCAGTTCCCAGTTGCCGGTTTGCTGCTGCCAAAATATTAAGCTTTCTTGGTAATGAATTAATGCTGTTTCAGTTTGGTCGCTGACATAGTAATCTCGACCCAGAACGAATTGCAGGCTGGCTTTCAGGGCGGGTTCTAATTCTTGACCGCGATTTTGTAAATCTCTTAAAGCTAATTCTAGTTCTCGGCGCGACAAAGAGCCGATCGCCAAATCGAGGGTATTGCCCGGACTCAAAGGCGAATACGAGTGGACATCTAATTGTCGTCCGTTTTGCAGTTGAGAGTTAAAGGTGAGAAAGCGTTCTCCGGAGCTAATTTGATGCTCCTGGGCTGGTTTTTCCCAGTCGGTTTCGCAGGCGCAAAAACCTGGTCGGGTGCCGGCTGTACTGCTGCCTAGTTCTTGATTTATTTCGCCTACTTTAAATATAGTATCGGCTTGCTGTGCCAGGAAATTAATTAATTCGTCAACAGCCATTTCAAATTTAATGGTGGCGGCGGCCCAACTTTTGAAGTCCGGGGCCAGACGAATCATTTTGGTCACAATGTCATCTGTTACCCACAAAATCACCGGACAGGAAAAATTTTTGCGAAATTCATCTCGCACTTGATTGGTAGAGGCCATCAATTCGTCGATCGCTACTACTGTTTCCAAACCAAATACCATCAAAGCTGAGGCAGAACCTACAGCCGAAGCCCCGTTCTGAAGCGTGTTTGCCTGGAGGGTAGTGTAAAGGGTTTTGACGGATGCTGGCAGGACGAGATCTTGAATTGGAACTGCGGACATTTCTCGCAGCCGCTGCGCTATGTGCTGCCGCAACTGCTCGTAGTTGCAGCGCACTAAAATTAGCGAAAATTGCTGCTGAGACATGGCGATGGATCTTACCAGAGTTTTGAGCGATCGCTCGTTGTAGCTGGCAGTTTCTTGTTGTTTAAGTAGATCGGTCATGCGTGCACCCCTTTTGCAGAAATCAATTACCTAACGATTGCCGATCGTGACGGAAACAGTATCTACTTAGAGATGCCCGTATCGGTCTGGCGCTTTATATCTGTAGGAATACGTAGTTTTTCGTACTTCTCCTATGAATACTTACATAGTCATCAGGTTTAATCTAAAAACATCATAGCTCCCAATCTCAGAGAATGGGAAACTTGACAATAAAAATTAAACCTAGATCAAATATTTTTTAGTCAGCTACAGATAAAATCCTCCATTCATCAATATCAGACAGCTAAATGTATCGATAATACCAGCGACTAGCTATTAGTAAACAATAGGTATATCTGTAGCATATATTTGGAAAAAAGAAAAAAAACTCGTCATGGATGCTCGCTCCAGACTAGGAGCAACGGATCAATACATACCTACCTGGTCTGGCATGGGAGATATGACAGTTGAGGTTGGGGAAATTTATTGTGTGGTGACAAATATTTATGGGGCAATTATATGCGCGGCGTAAAGACCGCATTTAAGAGAAATCAGCCAGTGGGAAAAACCGCTGACTGCGTGCTTATTGGATTGTAGAAATTGGGAGTTTTGAACGGTAAATTTTAAGTTAAATAGTTTCCAATTTACTCGCCGCTAACGGATCTTAGAGTCGAAGAATGCGATCTCAAAAATCCCAACTATTCTTGGTGATTTCGTTGCTGCCACTCCTGATATTTTCTGGTTTCTGCTAGGGCTGGATTGATGCCAAACCAGCGACCTTCTTGATCCCGGTATTCAAAGACAAACATACTTCGCAACAAGATTTGAGATTCTTCTTCGCCGGTTACACTTTGTCGGTTGACGACTTGAAACAACAATTCCCATTCCGTGTCATTGATGGCTCCCAAAAGGTCATCGCGATATTCTTGAATGACGCTTTCGAGGCATTCGCGAGAGAAGGGGGGATCTTCATGTTGCAAACAGCTATACAAAAGCATCAGTAGATTGCGAACATGGCCACCGCTAATCCGGCAAAGCCTGTCTAAAGTTTCGGGAGAGTCAAAGACTTTGGAAATCAAATCGATGCGTTGGGCGGGAGCGACTGTGGGGAAAGCTCTAGCCAATACGAGCTGCCGCAGCAGTGCCATTCCTTCGATATGATCGTCGCCCGATCGCCTCAGCACGGGTACCATCGGCATCACCTTGGGTTTGACTCCAAATCGACTGGCGAGACGGCCAAAGTCGTTAGAAAAAATCAAAGTCAGGGGAATGGTGTAGACGACGTGGCAATTGAGTTTTTTCAACTGTTCGCCACGGTCTAAAAACAGGTATTCTGGCTGGGTGCGTCCGCTGGGTTTGAGTGAGGCGTCGAGGCGATCGAGATTGTCAACAATGACTGCGAGGCCTTTTTTGCCTTGTTGCTTGAGTTCGGCGTTAGCTCTGTCGAGGAGTTCTTCGTTGATCGACTGCAAGATGCTGTTGGTGCGGGGTTCGAGATATTGCCTGAGTTGCGATCGTAGTTTGGGAGAATCTTTAGTTTTAGCAGTAACTCGAGCAATTCCTATAGATAACTCCGCTTCCGCTGACAAATCTATGGGAGTCTGCAAAAATTCTGCCACTTCTGCAAACAAATTGGTAAAGTAGCTCGGTCTGAGTTTAATTTTGGCGGATTCCATCGTTTCGCTGACTTGGCGGGCAATGCTCAGCAAAATATCACTGATGTCTACATCGCCCATGTCCAAGTCTTGGGAAGACTCGAAGTAGACGACGCAAAAACCATCTTGCTCTAGCTCAGCTTTGAGTCGAAACAATTCGGTAGATTTGCCACAGCCGATATGCCCTGTAAATAGCTGACAGGTTGGCTCGTCGGGGGATATCCGGGTGATGGTTCGCTGTAAAGATTCAATGATTTTGCCACCCCGCACCGAACCAAAATCAATGTAGTATTGATAATCTCCTGGGTCTCCCGCGACAAGGGTCTTGCTCGGGTTGCAGGCTTTATAAAATCTGTCTAATTCGAGTGCGATCACAATTGAAGCCGGCTAAAAGTTAAAAGAGTTAATCGAAAGTCTAAACTTTCTTTCGTTGAGTTTAGTTTGATTTGTCACCTTTTGCGGTGTGGGGTAATGCCCTAAATACCCAAACAACCTCTATCTGCTAATCAACCGGACGGCGCGGGAATTTGGAATTTTTAATTAAGAAATTTTAATTACCTAACTGAATCAGTGAATTTACGGATATTTGCCCTGCTTATGGGTAATTTCGCGGGGATCTGGGTGAACTACTCATCGTCAAGCGGGATACCGCTATGACGGGAGCTTCCAACTTCAAGCGGAACAGCATCCAGCAAGACCGAAATCTTACTCCCGTTGACTTACATTCCGTCCATTGGCAGTAGCACTGGTTCCCAATGCCAAAATCCGCAAGGCTTCATAAAACTAATACGGGATGCGGGAAACGAGCGAGTCTTTAGACCTGAGAGGGAAGCGACGCTCTTTACTTCAGTCAAGAGTGTTCTTTCTTAATTAGCTGAATGATGCGGGTCTTCTATGTATTTCTTCACCACTTCACTACTGATATTACCTGCTGTACTCACAAAATAGCTGCTCGTCCACAAAGATGGCAGCTTTTTCAGTTCCGGGAATTCCTCCCGCAAAAAACGACTAGAACGACCTTTGAACAACTTAACTACTAAGACAGGGGTGTCCGTTGGCTTGACGGCTACAAACAAATGTACGTGATCTGGGGCCACTTCTAGCGCCAATATATCCCAACCTTTCTCAATTGACAACTCTAGGAAAATCTGACGAGTTCTAGTCGCCACGTCGCCCAATAAAACTTTTTTGTGGCGCTTGGGGATAAAGACAAAGTGGTAGTTTAGTAAGAACTTAACGTGGTTGTGCGTTTTGTATTCGGCAAGTGGCAGCATAAATAGTTTGTTGATACAAATTGACGTATCCACTATACTCGTTTAGAATAAGCAAATCAACCAATATTCAGGAAAACAGAGGTGCCAAAAAAACGAAAAGCAATGGGTGTTCAGCAAGTATTACTGTCACCAGACAAAGAACTTCAAACATTACTAGAATACCTGTGCCGACAATCCAAAAAACTGTAGAACAGTGGTGTATATTTGGCTCGCCAAACTTTTTTTTAAAACAGGAAAGCTGTTGACTGGAAAGTTCGACTTATCTTTTGAGCCGTCAGTGGCAAAATCAATGGTTGCTAAGTCGTTGCCATCAACGCCAATGCAGCAAACATTGATGTCGGTCGCAGAAGCCTTTAAATCTTTTAAAGAATTAAGAGATTTGTATATCAAAGGTCAATTATATTTTAAGCCCAAGCCACCGGGATACCTGAAAGAGCCTAAGTTGTTCAAAGTAGCTTATCCAAACTCAGGGGGCTTAAGACCTAAACTTATTGGTAATCAGCTAAGATTCTCCTTGGGATTGACGGTAAAGCGGTGGTTTGAAGTTTCCGAATTCTTTCTGCCTATGCCGTCAAATCTTGACTTTTCCAAGGTGAAAGAGTTTACGATTCTACCTAAGAATGGTGCTTTTTATCTTGAAACATCTTACGAGGTTGAAAAAGAACAACACAGCCTAGACATCGATCAAGCGTTATCAATTGACTTGGGAACTGCTGACAATTTAGCAGCCTGCATTGATACATTGGGAAATTCTTTCTTGATTGATGCTCGCGCTATGAAAGCAATGAATCAGCTATGGAACAAAAAAGTAGCAACTAGAAAAGAAGGAAAGGCAGAAGGTTATTGGGATAATTGGCTAGACCGCGCAACCCGAAAACGCAACCACCAAATGCGCGATGGCATTAACAAGACCGCGAAGTTGATTGTTAGCCATTGCTTGGAACACAGCATTGGCAACATTGTTTGTGGCTGGAATCAAGGCTTTAAGTCTAATGCTAATATGGGTAAAAAGAACAATCAAAAGTTTGTTCAAATGCCTTTAGGAAAGTTGAAAGACCGATTAAATCAACTGTGTGACTTACACGGCATCAGGTTTATTGAAACCGAAGAAGCATATACATCCAAAGCTAGTTTTCTTGATGGAGACTCCCTACGCAAGTACGGTGAAAAGCCAGAAGGGTGGAAAGCGTCGGGAAGACGAATTAAGCGTGGATTGTATCAGTCTGCCGATGGAACCGTGGTGAATGCAGACCTAAATGGTTCTGCCAATATCCTCAGAGTGCGATTCGTTTAGCTGAAACCCTTGCTATATAAGCAATGCGGAGGATGGCTAGCCAGGGACGACCTGGATAACTGAGTGGAACATGATGGTGACGGAAGTACCCTAGAAACCGAAGTCCATCCCCCCTGGTGCTGGGGTGAAAGCATATCCCTAGGGACATGGGCAGGAAAACCCAGAACCGACTGCAAGGGATAGAAGGTAAAAGCACTGACAGCCTAAGCCAGTGACTACCAAGCAGAAGTTCTCATGAGTAAAGCGAAAGCTTGAAGGCACGCCTGAATCATCGTGATGTTGAATGGGGTAATAAGGCTGATACCCCAAGCCAAAAGGCAAGGATAAGGAGTTAGCAAATTCTTAGTTGACTAACTAGCACTCCAAAGAAACCCGGTGAATAGTGTCGCTCTAAAAGACTTGAAATGACCACTCGGAACGAAGTAACCCTCTCTCACGCTCTTAGGAGGTCGAATACCTAAGTAGGTTCCAACCACAAGCAGAAAGAGGGTGGGATTGAGTCAGAAGCGAATGCCTCACTGTAATGGTAAGGATATGCTGACAGATTCACGATGTCTTGGAATGAAGAATCTTGAGTGAGAGATTAAATGTCTAAAACGCTGAACAATCAGACGGTGGAATGGAAGGCTTTACCCTGGCGAAAGTTAGAGGTACGAGTCTTCAAGCTCCAAAAGAGAATCTTCAAAGCCTCTAGTCGTGGCGACGTTAAAGCAGTTCGGAGACTCCAGAAGACTTTGATGAGGTCTTGGTCGGGTAAGTGTCTCGCGGTAAGGAAGGTTTCGCAGGATAACCAGGGTAAGAAAACGGCAGGTGTAGATGGAATTAAAAACCTAACCCCCCATGCCCGTCTTGTCTTGGTAACTCATCTCAAAGTGACTGGGAAGTCCAAACCTACCCGCAGAGTGTGGATTGATAAGCCGGGAAAAGTCGAGAAACGACCTCTTGGTATACCCACGATGTTTGACCGTGCCTTACAAGCCCTAGTAAAACTGGCACTTGAGCCAGAATGGGAAGCTAAATTCGAGGGAAATTCCTTCGGATTTCGACCTGGACGTTCTGCCCATGATGCGATTGAGACAATCTTCAAAAATGTCAGCCTAAAAGCCAAGTATGTGCTTGACGCTGATATCTCACAATGTTTCGACTGCATAAACCATAAAGCACTGCTCCAAAAATTGAATACATTCCCGACATTACGCAAGCAAATTAAAGCTTGGTTGAAATCAGGAGTGATGGATAGCGGAGTATTCTCAAACACCAAGGAAGGTACACCGCAGGGTGGAGTCATTTCTCCACTTCTGGCAAACATAGCCTTACACGGGTTTGAGGATTTCATTACAAGCTTCTACACAATCACCAGAGGGATAGTAACGACTACCGGAAGGAAAAGTACTACTAGGGTTAAACCTACGCTAGTAAGATATGCAGATGATTTTGTGATACTCCATGAGTCTGAGGAGTTTGTAACCCTCCTGAGACAAAAAGCAGACGAATGGCTAAAAAACATGGGACTAGAATTGAAGCCAAGTAAAACGCGAATATGCCACACCTCTGAGGGGTTCAACTTCTTAGGGTTTAATGTGCGCCAGTACAAAGTAGGGGCATACAGAGCGGCAACTTTATCTAAGGGTAATCAATATTCCCCTAGTAAAGAAGTAATAAATCTAGGCTTTACAACAATCATCAAACCCACAAAGGAAGCAGTCAAGAGACATCTTGACAAGATAGGACAAGTAATAGATAAACATCATAATGCCCCTCAAGAGGCATTGATAAGCCGTCTCAATCCGATAATCAGAGGATGGTGTAACTATTATGCGTCATCTGTGAGTAAGGAAACATTTAACAAATGTGACCACCTCACCTATCAAAAGCTTCTCGCATGGGCAAAAAGCAGATGCACCAAAACTAACGCCCACGATACTGTTAGTAACTACTGGCGTACCGTAGGCAAAGACAACTGGACATTTGCCACGTCAGGCGGAACAGCCTTGGTGAAACATTCAAGTACTCCAATAGTACGCCACACCAAGGTTCAGGGTGCAAGAAGCCCGTTTGATGGAGATTTAGTCTACTGGGGTAAGCGTATGAGTAGCCACCCGGAACTGTCTTCCAGAGTAGCCACTCTCTTGAAAAGGCAGGCTGGGAAATGTGTACTCTGCGAGCTGAGTTTCAAATACGGCGATTTATGGGAAGTTGACCATGTTATCCGTACTTCTAGAGGAGGTAAGGATGAATATAGTAATTGGCAGCTTCTTCACCGCCACTGCCACGACTTGAAAACGGCAACAGACGGAGATGTCCGTTTGGAGAACTGGGATGACAACCCGTTCTAGTGTTAAAGGTACTCATAACAAGAGCCAGGTCATTGAGGAGCCGTATGTGGTGAAAGTCACAAGTACGGTTTTGAAGGAGAGGGGGAATGAGTAATTATTCCCTCGACTCTATCAAAGTAGTCAGTAAGTTAGGTGTAAACCTTGACCGACTGAATAGACGGTGCTTGACGACTCCCAGCGAGAGTTAGAGTTTGGGCATTGCCCAAGCCTGCTTTGTCCGCAGAATCGAGCGTGGCTTTAGCCCGCTCGAGTGTCAACCCCTATTAACCGACTACGGTATAGTGGGGGAATTCCCGTCTGTCTAGTTAAATTGTCAAGAGGTAGATGGCTAGTTTTGGAGTGGTTTCTCAAAAAGAGTTAGGGCGCAGGCGCGAAGAGTTGCGGCGGCAGCGTCGCGCTCGATCGGCAGCCCTGATGTGGCAAATGTTGGCAGCGAGCGCGATCGCCGGGGGTTTGCTGTGGTGGATTGCACAGCCGGCTTGGTTGATTGCTCGATCGGAACAAGTGAAGGTGGAGGGCAATCAGTGGCTGTCGGACAAGGCGGTGCGCTCTTTGGTGCCGCTGTCTTACCCGCAGTCGCTGTGGGGAATTCAACCGCAGGCCCTGGCCCAAAAGCTGGAGTCAACGGGGCCGATCGCCAAAGCGAAGGTGACTCGCAACTTGTTTCCGCCTTCTTTGACGATAGAAGTGTCAGAAAGGCTGCCGGTGGCGGTGGCACAGCCGACTGCGGTGTTGAAATCTAGCGACAAGGACAAGGTGGGGTGGCTGGATGCTCGCGGAGGCTGGATGCCGTCAGAGAGCTATACTGCTGTGCGATCGGACAATAGTTCGATCGCACCGGTCAGCCCTCAGGGAACCGGGCCCCAGCATTCTTTGCCAACTTTAAAAGTCATCGGGCCTTTGGAACAGTATCGAGCCTCGTGGCCGAAGTTTTACCAAGGACTCAGCGGCTTGACTGTGAAAGTGTTTGAGATAGATTGGCAAAACCCAAATAACTTGATCTTGAAAACAGAGATCGGTACGGTACACTTAGGGCCGTACAGTTCCAAGACTATCGAGCAGCTTAAAGTTTTAGACCGAATGCGACAATTGCCAAAACAGCTAGATTCAAGCAAAATAGCCTACATTGACTTGAAAAATCCTGCTGCCCCGATCGTCCACTTGCCAGAACCCCCTCCTAGTTTGGAGAGTTCAACTCCCGCACCAACTCCGGCTCAGAATTGAGCCTGTGTCTTGGAAAGGCGGGAGAAGGTATAGTCGATCGACAATCAGAATTTTTACATCTGGGCATCAATACGCAAGACTGGAAATAAGGACACTTTTTTGATACCGATCCGCATCAGAAAAAAAATTCATAACTTTGGGTTCGATCCGATGCGTTAAGGGCTGGTATCCATTTTTTTCATTTTGCCTTGCCCAGAAGTGCCTTGTGCACAAGCACCTAGATGGGGTATGCAAGCTATGGGCGAGCAACAGCGGCCAAATCCGAGATTGCTAACATTGAGCCTCGACCAGTGTTAGTTTTTCGCGCAACATTAGCATATAGTTGATGGTGAATTGGCGTTTAGTTTAGTTAAAAAGCTGTAATCTACTATCCCAGACTCTCATGAACCTTAATAATAGTCAGGGGTCTGACCAAGACAGTCCCCCTTCGGAAGAAGTAAAAAATTTTCCGGTGGCCTTAGATTCCGCCAATCCGTTTAGACGCAAGTCTGGTTATGTAAATGTAGATAGTATTGATATCGATCCTATGGTCAATCCCAAAGACATAATGCCCAGCAGTGCCGCCAAAATCAAAGTAATTGGCGTTGGCGGTGGTGGCGGCAATGCCGTTAACCGGATGATTGCTAGCGAGGTTTCTGGTGTCGAGTTTTGGTGCGTGAATACGGATTCCCAAGCTCTGGTGCTCTCTAATGCTCCGAAACGCTTGCAAGTCGGACAAAAGTTGACGCGCGGTTTGGGCGCGGGCGGCAATCCGGCGATCGGACAAAAGGCTGCTGAAGAGTCTCGCGACGAAGTTGCTAATGCTTTGAATCACGCCGATTTGGTGTTTATCACGGCCGGCATGGGTGGCGGTACGGGCACGGGCGCGGCTCCGATTGTCGCGGAAGTGGCTAAAGAAATGGGCGCTTTGACTGTGGGCATCGTAACCCGGCCTTTCACGTTTGAGGGACGGCGGCGCACCAGCCAAGCTGAGGAAGGAATTGCGGCTTTGCAAAGCCGGGTGGATACGCTGATCGTGATTCCTAACGACAAGCTGCTGTCTGTGATTTCGGAACAAATGCCCGTACAAGAGGCTTTCCGAGTTGCTGACGATATCCTGCGCCAAGGGGTTCAGGGTATTTCTGACATCATTACAATTCCCGGTTTGGTGAATGTTGACTTTGCTGACGTGCGCGCTGTAATGGCGGATGCGGGTTCGGCTTTGATGGGTATCGGCGTGGGATCTGGCAAGTCGCGGGCTAGGGAAGCTGCAATGCAGGCGATTTCTTCGCCTTTGCTGGAAGCTTCCTCGATCGAGGGCGCTAGAGGTGTAGTGTTTAACATCACTGGCGGTACAGATATGACGCTGCATGAAGTTAATGCGGCGGCTGAGACGATTTATGAAGTTGTCGATCCGAATGCCAATATTATTTTTGGAGCGGTGATTGATGAGCGGCTTCAGGGCGAAATTAAGATTACTGTGATCGCTACTGGTTTTTCGGGGGAAATGATCTCATCGTCTCAGGCTTCGCGCGCGCAAAATGTTAATGCTCCTTGGCGGGCTGCAACTGTGCCGGTGACTCCGGCTCAACAGCCGCAGGATGCGAAAGCGAAACCGCAGGATTTCGGATTGGATATTCCTGAGTTTTTGCGCAACCGTCGCCCACCCAAATGATTTTAGATTTTGGATTTTGGATTTTAGATTTTGGATTTTGGATAAATCTCCAATCTGAAAAATCTAAAATCTATTGAGATTTGGGATTTGGCATTTTAGATCAATCTAAAATCTAAAAAATCCCAAATCTAAAATCTAAAATCTAAAATTTCTAGGGTTTGTCCGGGTTCGGGTTCGAGTAGCTGGGTGGATAGTCCCGAATTGGCGAGTAAATCGCGAAATTCGGGGATGCTGCCGATCGACTTCACTAACATTGGTAAAATACCCGTGGCTCGGATATCTCCTGTGGTTGTAGGTACAAAAAACCGAGGTTTTAGGGTTTGGGCAAGTTTCAGGGCCTCAGCAGGGCCGATGATGATTTGTCCGAGGAAGGGGAAGATTTGACCGATGACGGGGGCGATTGCTACGTCTACGGTGTCTATTTTCTGTTTGACTTTTTCTAAGGGCGGCAGGTGTGGTTCGTAATAAAGAGTTTCGCCGCTGTTTAAATCTTTGAGTAAATAGCCGTTTTCTTCTTGTCCGGGCTGGATTTCGGCTCCGGGTACGGCGGTTATTTGTAATATTTCTTTAAATGTAGACTCTTGCCAATTTGCTAAAGATGTGATATTGGTGTAGCCTAAACTGCTGAGGACTTTGGCGGCGGTGGGTGAGGCGATCGCGGGAATTGTGCGATCGAGCTTTTCGAGTGTTGGTCTGTGACAGTGGTCGTCTAAGCCTTGGGAAATTAGGATAAGATCGATCGGCGGTAAGGTACTGGGAGTAAAGGCGACGGGCGTGTTGTGGTAGGCGGTGAACAGCCAAGGTTGACCGTAAAATACGAGGGGATCGACTAGCCAGGGATCGACTAAGATGGTTTGGCCTGCGATGTGGAAGATCCAGGAGTTGAGGTCGATGCGGGTGAGTTTCATATTTATTTGCAATAATTCTTTACTTGATTTTAATCATAGCTAATTTGGTTGGGGATTTTGAACCGCAGATGATGGCAGATGAACACGGATGAACGCGGATAATATGGAATTTATCTGCGTTTGTTTGCGTTTATCTGCGGTTGCACAAAAGATGATTAAATCTAAGATTCCTGTGGCTTTGACTGTGGCTGGATCTGATAGCGGCGGCGGGGCCGGGATTCAGGCTGATTTGCGGACTTTTGCTTTTCACTGCGTGCATGGTACGAGTGCTCTGACTTGCGTGACAGCTCAAAATACTTTGGGTGTGACGCGGGTGGATGCTTTGTCTGCGGAGGCTGTGGCCGCTCAAATCCAGGCGGTGGTTGGGGATATTGGGGTGCAGGCTGCGAAGACTGGGATGCTGCTAAACCGGGAAATTATGGCGGTAGTTGCTTCCCAGGTTGAAGCTTGGAATATAGGAAATTTGGTTGTCGATCCGGTGATGGTATCCCGATCGGGCGATCGACTGATTGACGACGGGGCGATCGCATTTTTGCGCGATAATTTGATTCCTTTGGCGGTTGTTGTAACTCCTAATCGCTTTGAGGCTGAGATTTTGAGCGGAAGAGAGATTGTTTCTTTAGATGATATGCGATCGGCAGCGCAGGAGATTTATCGATCGGGCGCGAAAGCTGTTTTAGTCAAAGGTGGCGGGATGGCGGGAGATTTGCGGGGAATTGATGTTTGGTTTGACGGTACGCGGCTGGATGTGTTGAAAACTGAGACGGTTGATACTGGGAATACTCACGGGACTGGTTGCACGTTGAGTGCTGCGATCGCTGCTAATCTAGCATTAGGTAAAGATTTGTTTACAGCGGTGACATTAGCTAAGAATTATGTTACTACTGCTCTGAAATATGCTTTAGATATTGGGGAAGGTCAAGGCCCAGTAGGGCATTTTTTCCCGCTTTTGGTCTCAAAAGTCCTTAGTCATTAGTCATCTCATCGCCCAAAAGAAAGATCGGGAGCATCTCAATTTTGCAAAAAGCATTTTTTTTATTATAGTGCGAGCGTCCCCGCTCGCGATTTGTAGCATACGCGAGCTCTTGCGTGCTCGCACTATAAATGCAAAACTGAGATGCTCCCGAAAGATCGCAATCAAATAGGTTCGATCGTTCGGACTTTAGTCCTTCTTTATGCGGACTAAAGTCCTCACTACGAACCGTTTTTATTAGTGGTACAGTTGTTAAATTGTCTACTTTTAGGCTTGGGAATACAGGGAGGGCGATCGCAAGAATGTTTGATTTGGTGAGGGTTTGGGGGTTTTGGGCGTTGAGGGCAAGCGAGTCAGCGCAGGAAGTGACAGTTTGCTGTAACTGCGATCGCCCGGAATTCCCTATTGTGAAATCATCGAATTTAACAATAGCCCCATGGAACTCCTCAACTACTACTTTCAAACATCTACTTCCTTCCAACCCTTATTCTATCAGGTCAAATTTGTAATTTGCCATAAAATCCTCCGCCGCGACAGCCAAACATTGGCACTGATAGCACTCCCAAATAAATTGTAAACTCTTCCCTTCTCTTTCTTCCTTCGCGTTCTTTGCGCCTTCGCGGTTCGTTTAATTTCTCAATTTCTCAGGAGAAAGCGCGATCGCCACCAAATCTTCAATCTTCTTAATATTCGGATCGCCAGCTAAATAGCCAATACCTCGATGCAAGTGCAGGCGAAACTGTTTCGCGAGAGTTTCCTTTTCCGTGCCCAAATTGTCTTGATGACACCGCTGCTTGAGAGCAATTATCAGGATGTCCGCCATGTCGCCGCCAAAAACATCCCAGCTTAGTTCCACATTGCTGTCGCTCTTAATAGGTACTGGGGATGGGATGCTGGGTTCGGCGAGCGATCGGCAAAATCCCCACCGGCACAGGACGTTCCACCGATCGATTTTAGTCGATCGTTTGAGTTTAGATAGTTGGTCTTTGGCTGTTTGAGAGAGGCAGATGCGATCGACTGGTGGTTCCATGAGTTGAGAATTGTTTGATATCTGGTAAAGAGTGTTAATATTTGGGAAGCTCAGCCTCTAAATTTACGTTTTTTGACCGAGTTAAAAAACTAAAATTAACAAATTTTTACAGGGCGCGGGCTTGATAAATACAGCGGTTTTTGGTATTATATTTTTAGTAGGATGAATCCTAACATAATGGGATGGTTGCAAAAATAAAATTTTCGCAACCATCCCATTATCCTATATATACTACCGCAACTCCCCGGAAAAGTCAAGGGGGTTGCTAAAAATTTTGGCGCGGTTTTTTATGCCCAGAAATAACCAGTTTCGACGGTAGTTTGCCGTTTGGTCGAATCATAGTTGAGGAGGTAGCTGTGGGCGATCGCCTCTAATTCTTGCAGCTTATCATATTCTGCTTGCCGAATCTCCGTGTCGGTAGAAAGCAGGATGACTTGGTGGCTGGCTGAGGGAAAATAGCGTTCGACTAGGTTGTTTCTGTGGGATGAGTCGAGGCGGCCCAGGGGAGTGTCGATCGCAACTGGTAACTGTCTCCCGGATACTCTGGCCAATCCCCACAAAAAGGCGATCGCCAGCAGTTGTTTTTCACCAGCCGAAAGTCGGTGTTTGGGTACCGGTTTGCCTTCTGGATCGTAAATTGACAGGCTAAATGTGTCAGTGTCGATCGCAACTCTGTGCACCAGGTCGCTTTTGTGCAACAGGTAGCGAAAACAGTCGGTAATCTCTATTTCGAGTTTGTTGAGTTTTTTGAGGGTGAGTTTTTCTTTAAAGAGTTTGAGGGTATTTTGCGCTTTCGCGATCGAAGCGATGACGTGTTGGCTGTTTCTGATGGTAATGTATTCACTACTGTAGCTTTCTAGTTGTTTCTGGGTCTTGGCTAATTCTTTATCTAATTCTGCGATGCGACTGTTTGCGGATTCCAAGGCTGCGGCTGCGATTGCAACTGCTTTTTGAGCATTCCTGACTTCTTCTTCTAATTTCTCGTAGGCTTCGGGGGAAGCTGCGGCGGCGAGTTGTCTGTCGGTGAAGTCAATTTCTGTTTCGATGTGGGTGATTTCTGCTATTTGTTGGGCCACGAGAGTTTCTTCGGCTTTGATTTGGTAGCCGAGGAGGTTTTCTAATTGCTGGATATTGCTGTTGTCGGCGTTCATCCAGGGCGGGGCGTCGGTTGCCGCTTGCTGTTCGAGTTCTCGATCTTCTTCGCGGATGAAGTCTTGAATTTTATCTAGCTGTTGGGGATTTAAGGAGATTTCGGCGATATAGTTGAGGAGGCGATCGCTTCTTTGTTTGATAACATTTTGGGCAATCTTTGCTTGCTGCTGGCTGGCTTCGGTTTCTGCTTGGGTTTTTGCAGCGGTTAGCAAGGGTGAAATAAGCGCTAGCGGTAGCATATTTGATGCCAATTCCATCATGGCTAGACGGGTTTTGTCTGCTTGATTTCTGTAGTCGTTTAGCTGTCTGTCTAGTTGACTGCGATCGCCCGCAATTTTTCCGCCTTGATAAATAAATTTGTCTGATGCTTTTTGCTGATTTGTTTGAGCTTTTTCTAATTTATTTTTCAGGCTGGCTTGTTCTTCAGTTGCAAATTGTTTTTTGTTACTAATTTCCTGAAAAGTTGCTTCAATTTTTTCTAAAGCTGCCAAGTCTTTTTTGCCAGCAATTTCTTTGCGCTTGCGGCCTGCTAATATTTCTAAATCGACAGCGAGGCGTTCTGCTAATTCTAAACCCAACAAAGATTTAATCGCCCCGACGACAAACTCGGGCGGAGTTTCGAGTTCGGCGAGTTCTTTGACTTGTTCGCCGTCAAACAGAAACAGGTTGGATATGCCGACTGGTAAAAGGGTTTCGATATATTCGTCCCAAGTGTTGGTAATGGCTTTGTCCGACCACCAATCCTTGACTATTTCGCTGTATATGAGAATGCTTAAGGTATCTTTGATATCTGGTTTTTTCCAGTATCTAACAATTTTAAATTGAGTTAATTGGTCATCTTGGACTTGTTCAAATGTTAGTTCTACGCGGGTTTCTTCTAGTGGGGGAGTGTGGCGGTTGACGCATTGATTAATAAAGTCGCTGTAGCTTAAATTGCCTCGGGTGGAACATTGGGCGCGACCGCCGTAGAGGGCGAGGCGAATGGCGTCCATGAGGGTGGTTTTTCCGCCGCCGTTCATGCCACCAAATAGGATAACCGGGCAGGGATTTCCGTCTTTTTCGGGGCGGAGATTGATGGTTTGGGTGCCTGCATAGGGGCCGAAGTTTTTGAGGACGAGTTCGAGGAATTGCATTGTAGATGTTGTCGGTGGTTGCTGATTTGTTTAGAAGGTGCGTCAGCCATTGGGCTATCAATTAGATACAGAATAATGCTAGCTGACGCATCCTACGCAGAGGAAGTTTTGATTAGACAGATTTAATCTTTGCTATTTTTATCTCCTACATCGGGAGTTGAAAATTTGATATCTGCCCAAGATAGCTGCTTCGCTTGATTGCTGCTGCTTTCAAGTTCTTGTTTGAGTTTGGCAATATCGACGGTATCGGATTGTGCAGAAATGTTGGTTTGGGCGATCGCACTTTTGACCTGCTGAATGTTTTCAGTCGGATTTGCTATAACAGCTTCCACCGCAGTTTTTAAGTTGCGTTGATAGTGGGCGTTACCAATAGCTTCCTCCTTCGATCGCGAACTGGTTTCAAAACACTTGTCCAAATCTGCGTAAATGCCTGTACGGCGGGGTTTTGTGTAATATTGGCGTTCTGTGTCGAGGAGTTTTGCCATCAATTCGAGGTGCATTTCGTCCTCGCTGCAAATTTCTGCGATCGCAGTCCATTCGTCGCTACCTAGGAGTTTCCTTTCGGCGGCTGGGCGGGAATCTGCAAACGCTTCCCCGGTGACTTCTTGATAAATGCGGGGTAAACTGTCGTCAAATTCGTGCTTTTGTTCCAGCCAAATGCGGCGGATTTCGCTAAGTTCTTCCGGGGTAATTAAGGTGATGTCGCGCATTTCTAGGGGTGCGGTTTTGCGGATGTGGGTTTGTGCTTCCAGGACTCGTCTCAGCCAGTGTTCTCGCCAGAATTTGGTGTATGGGCCTGGGATGGGTTCGACGGAGGTTGTGTCGTCGCCCATGTTGCGTTCAAACAATTCTACTCTACCGTAGATGCGGCGAAAGTCTCTTTTTGGGTGATCGTCTTTTATATCTAATTCATTACGAATATCAAGGAGAGGCTGCATCCATTCTTTTTCCTCATCGTTTTGAATCATTGCCTCCATTGATTTATCTTGGCTTACCATTGTGCAAACCCAGCAGCCAAAGCGAGAATTTCCACAACTAGGAGTAGAAGTATCAACAACTAAAGGACATTCATTGTCGGCTGTTGCACCTCGATACATACTTAGTAAATCTTTATTGTTATTTCCCCAAGGATTATCCCACTGCATCAAGTAAAGCCATACTTCATCTGTTCGCCAGTCTTCAATGGGAAGGTAAATATAAGAGTTAGGGCGAGTGGGATTAGCATTGAGGCGTTCGCTTACCCGCCACTCCCTATGTTTTGCCATGTTTGCAGCGCGTTTAGCACTTTCAGCCTTGCGAGTCCCTAGAACAAGAATCACTTCACCGCTAGTTCTAATTATTTCACGAACAAAAGAACCTGTTGGTTGTATTTTCAATCGTTCCGTACACCATCTAAATCGGTTCCTAGGTGCTGGGTATCCCTTGCCTATTAAGCACACCCAAAAGGTATCTTGAACGGCTGGATAAGTTAAGTGAGTTTCTATTGGCATTCCCTGTTCTTGGGCCGCCACTTTCATCCGTTTTAGAGAATTATGTACTCCAGCAGATACTATAGGGTTTTCTACCAGTGTATCATTTGTAAGAACATGAATTTTTTTGTGACGTTTCTCAATTGGAAGTTCTGCTATTGCATACCATACAAGCTGCAAGACTGCGGAACTATCTTTGCCACCACTCCAGCCGATTACAAGTGGGAGTTCATCTTGACAATAAAGTTCTTGAATTTCTTTTTTTAAGATTTCTATGTCTGCAATTAAATCGCCAATATTGCGTTGCGGAAATAGCGATTTCTGTTGTAATTCATTCATTTTCTAGAACTCCTTTTTGATTTTACAGTAAACACATTTTTACGATGCCACTGAATCGCATCTATTCTCGGATAATATTGCTCAGAACTTGGCAAAAGAATCTGTTCTCCGTGGAACTCTCTCATTAATCTAGGGTGTGGTGAATCCTCTTCTAAATCAATAGCAACTATAATTTGATAACGATCGTCTATAGCAAACCATCCTCGGTCGAATGCCCAATGATGATTTTTGCAGAGTGAGAGCCCATTATCTGGTCTATTATCATAAAACTCAGAGAATGGCTTGATATGTGCGCCATCTACAATACTTTGACTAAGCGAACGTGTAACTTTCAATCGACAAAAAGCACATCGGTAATCATACAAATGCACGACGGATTTACGGAAAATAGCCTCTCTAAACAAAGATTTTCGTAAATACACCTTTGGTTGTGCATCTGTATCACTAGATTCAATACTCTCTAATTCATTCCAGGTAGAATCTTGGAGAGACTGATTTATTATTAAAACATCTTCTATCTGTTTTTGGCTTGAGGAAAACCAGGCAGATATCAGTATATCTATTAATTCTTTTTTTGCATTATAGTCTCGCAATAAATCAAATAATTCATCATCTATTTTTGCTGCTTCAACATCTCTTCTTAAAGAGTTGATGGTTTGAGGGCGTCCTCCCGTGTATTCTTCGCTAAATTTAACGTGCCAAAATTTAGGTTTCTTGTTTTTTAAATGAAAAAACGGAATAGCAAAATCAATCTCCTCAAAACGGTCAGAACTCAATACAGACCAGTATCTTTTGAAGGTGTTAATTAATTGATCCGAAACAGTAATATTGTTCTCGTTAAGTAAGCCTTGTGTAATTAAATCAATTACAGACAGTAGCAGTATTGGCTGATTTAGAGCGTTACCTCCTTGTTTATTCTTGCCTACCTTAATCTGAGAAAAACAATTGCGATAGTATGCTAAATTCTTATTTTCGGACTCTTCTCCTGTAGTCATTTTCTCCTCCTGTTAGGATTAAATAAAATCCGAACTTGAATTTTACACTATTGTCAACAAAAAGTTAAGCGTAGGCAAAACCATAACGCAGAAACTAGACAACTTAAGCAGTGTCAGCAGACTAAAAAATAATTTTATAGCCTAGACAGGAGATAATTATATCACTGTCCGCGTGCATCTCCGGTTCTCAAATCCATCCCACCCGCAAACTAAATATGTCCTACAGTGACTTCAAAACGATCGACCAAGCCGTCTCAACCCTGGATCTAACCGTTGAAGACATTCCCCACTTATTCAGCCAAATTACCCCGATCGCACCTTCAGAACGCCTCAAGCAAACCCTGGACGAAACCTTAGAGTTAGCCTCAAGTATCAGCACCGAAAAAGCTCGATCGGAATTAATCATCACCCCCATTTTACTCGAAATCCGGCGCACCTTTAACAACAAAATTGGTTATTTTTCCGGCAATACGTTCAACGTAGAAGAAAGTAAAGGATTAACAGGGGCTTGTGACTTTCTCCTCAGTGCGTCCAGCAATCAATCCTCGCCTTTAAATAATCAGTCATCCAACTAACACTCGCCCTCGACTTAGAAATCCCCCCTTTTAACAAAATTCCTCCCTCCCAATCAGGATTAGAAATCGACCAATCAACCTGCTGCAAAAGGCTCAAATGTTCCTCCCAATTATTGGGAAAAACCGCCAGCAAAACAGCCCCAACTTCCCCTAAACTCTCCAGTACAACACTATGACAGTGCACGCAATTCCGCCGTACTTCCCCCGCCGCAACCTGCTTGTGCAGAACTAATTGCCAATCTGGAATAAAACTGCTGACGACATTCCAATAACTAACCGCCTGTTGTATTTGCTGAGTAAGTTCTTCCTGTTTTTCCTGTTTTGTGGCGCGGTAACGAGGGGGTTTCGCGTGTTTGCTGCTGTGGATGTTGGACAGCAAAGCTATCGTAGCACGATCGATCGCACTTAGCGCAAACAATTTGGGCGATCGCCCATTCAAACTCCCCCTCTCCATCTCCGTCAAACAGCGGAACACCTCAACCTGCTTAACAACCGCCTTCAGCACCACAGCCGAATCGCCCCGGTGGTTGTAAAGTAGACTTAGCGACGACTCCAAAGGAACTTGAAAATTGTTCAAATCGGCAAACTTTTGCTGCGAATTTTCCAACCCAATATCGAGAAACAAAATCAGCGCCACCGTCTCGTATCCCAACTGCGGATTTTCCCTCAAAGCCATCTCAAAAGCGGCGCGCCGATGCTGTCCGTCATTAATAGTAAACTTAGCATCCATCGGCACACGCAAGCGACCGATTTTGCGTTCTTCCGCTTCATTTCCGACAGCTTCAAAAGTAATATCCGCATCAATAGAAGCGGCGATCGCCCCACAAGTATAATTCCCAGAATTTTTGACAAAATAATCAGCAATTTCGGGAATCCTAGCATGGTTAAGCACGCGTTTCGCCCGCAAAGACGGCGGTAATTCTTCAGAATCTAAGGGGAACAATTTCGGCAAAAAACGCACCGGACACATCGATACGTAATATTCGCGGCCCGCTTGAATTCCCCGGATCGCCGGCAAAATGTATTCAAAGGAAGGAGTAGACATATTTTTTTGTGAAGCCGGAGATAAATCTCAACCCTGGGCGATCGCAATTCTTCATCTGCGACTTAGATAAAGTCTTGACATTTTGCACAAATTATGATATGCGGCTTGAATCTCATAACTTAACAACTCTAGTATTTCACAATGCTTTTTAAAAAACAAGAGTTGACATAAATTTTAACCTATGATATTTTTGGAAACACAGCGTAAATTATATAAAAACTCCCTATGACTACCAATCCAGCGGCTGACCTCGCTATTCAATTTTTGGAAAAAGAAAATCGCGAAAGACAGGAAATCGCACTGTTATTAGACAATTATTTAGGAAAAGACGATCGCATTTTCGTACAAAAAACCCAGATGGGAAGCAGCGAAGCATACATCGGTTCAGTCACCCTAGAATGGTTAGACTCCCGCGTCCGTTTCGCCTCGCAAATGCCGCTTTTCCGGCAAAAATTCGACCTCCAAACCAACAACATCGTCCGCGACGACGAAACCATTGACGAAATTATTCAGCGCCCCTTAGATTGGTCGCGCCAAGCAGCCCTCACTCAATATTTAGCAGCCCGAAAATCCCACAAATTCCCCGCAGTTTTAGTCGTAGTCTGTCCCCCGTGGGTAGACAATCCTCACGCCCAAGAATGGGATGAAAACGGCGTCGCGACTAAATCCGCCGCTGAATTCATATCCTTTGATAAAAACGGTAATTTAGGGCTGTTGGATGTATCTCCAAAAGTCTCAATTTTTGCCTTAGACGGACAGCATCGGCTGATGGGAGTTCAAGGTTTAATGAGTTTAATTAAAACCGGAATTCTGCAAAGATACAACAAAAACAAAAAACCTGTGGGCGATGCAATTACTCTCGAAGATTTAGCCCAAGAGTATCAAATTGACCCCGAAACAGTGTATAAATTAGCTCACGAAAAAATCGGGATTGAGTTTATCCCGGCGGCTGTGGCGGGGGAAACGCGGCAACAAGCACAACGGCGCGTGCGATCGATCTTTGTGCACGTTAACCTGATGGCGGTAACTCTGAGTCAGGGACAGCTAGCATTATTGAACGAAGATAATGGATTTGCCATCTGCGCCCGCAAAATTGCCGTCACCCATCCCTTATTAAAAGAGCAAGATGATAGAAATCCCCGCGTTAATTGGGACAGCGCCACAGTCGCAGCAAAATCAACAGTGTTAACAACATTGCAAGCGCTGCAAGATATGGCCGGGCGGTATTTAGAACATAAATTCCCCCATTGGAAGCCGGAAAGAAAAGGTTTAATTCCCATGCGTCCGGAAGATGAGGAACTGAAAGAGGGAATAGAAGAGTTTCATAAATTGTTCGATCATTTAGCAACTTTGCCCAGCTATCAAAGAATTGAAAGCAGCGAAGAAACAGCAGAATTGCGCCGATTTAGTTTTGAGAAGCCTGGTGGCGAGGGCAATATTTTGTTTCGTCCAGTCGGTCAAATTGCCTTAGCTAATGCTTTGGGAATTCTAGTATTTAGAAAGAAATTGTCGCTAACATCTGTTTTCGACAAACTCCGCAGGTATGATGTGGATGAAGGATTTAGCTATATGGAGAATCCTGAGTCTGCGTGGTACGGGATTTTGTACGATCCGAATAAAAAGCGAATGCTAGTTTCTGGAAGGGATTTAGCCACGAAGTTAATTGTATATTTGGTTGCGGGAATTGAGGACGATATGGATCGGGCTCATTTGCGGCAAGCGGTGGCCCAAGCGAGGACTTTTGAGGATAAAGCTGTTAGTTTTAATAGCAGGTTTGTGCATCCAAAAGAGGTGGGATTGCCGCAGGTACTTACCTAATTTTTATTGGCCAAAAAGTCCACAGCAGGGAATACTGATAAAGCAGGAAGCAAATAGATTTTGTATAATTGAATCTGCACCTTACCTAGAACCAGATTATGACCATCGCTGAACAGATTTATGCGATCGCCAAAATCCTTCCCAAAGACCAAGCTAGTGAAATCCTCACTTTCGCTGAATTTGTCTGTGCTAAGCATTTGAGCGCGAATCAACAAACAGACACCGTAGACTCTCCGATTCCTTGGGCTGAATTTGTTTTTTCCCTGGCTGGAACTTGGGGAAAAGATTTTCCATCCATCGAGGATATTCGTGCTGAATCTGGACAAGACATTTTGCGGGAGAGTTTGTAAATGTACGTTTTGGATACAAACACCTTGATCTACTATTTCAAAGGTCAGGGACAAGTTGCTCAAAACATTGCTAATGTTTCTCCTCAGGAAATAGTCATTTCTGCGATCGTTATTTTTGAGTTGCAAGTCGGCATTGCTAAATCCAATTCCCCAGCCAAACGCACTCAACAACTTCAGCAACTTTTGAGCCGAGTTAGCGTTATTGCTTTCGATCGCGATGCTGCTCTTGCGGCTGCTATAATTCGCGCCCAGTTGGAGCAACAAGGTACTCCCATCGGCCCCATCGATGTTTTGATTGCAGGGACAGCCGTAGCCCTTCAAGGGACTCTCGTTACCCACAATGTCAAGGAATTTTCTAGAATTTCGGGACTCGCGATTGCAGACTGATATTGACTAGCTTCAAAAGTAAAATCTTGTTAAATTGATACTTTTAAAAGTATGTGCTAGTTGCTCAATTGATCTGACAATAGAACCTGAATAATGATAGTTCAGACATCAATACCATCCTAAAGTTCTGCGATCGGATGAACTTTGCCCTCTTCTACTTCCTGCGATCGCAATCAGGAGGCTGTTGAGGATATCTTCTTTAGATAGATCCTCTTCATCTTCTTCAAACAGTTGACCTAGGGATTGCAAAATCAGGGTTTCGATCGGTAAGTTGAGTTGGCTAGCTTTCTCAAGAAGCTGCTGTTCTAGGCGATCGGGATGGTGAGGGTAATTTGCATTGGGTGTGCCTCTCGATTTTAATAGTATAAAACATTTGTCACAATCTTGCTTACTTTAACAAAATTAATTCTGCTGCTACAGGTAAATGATCGGACTCCGTTGCTGGTAAAACGGAACTCGATTGAGCGCCCCAATGCTTTGAATGCCAAATATAATCAATGCGACAAACCGGATAAGTTAAGTTCAAGTTAATTCTTTTCGCAAAGAAACCGTGAGGCCAGGTAAAACCAAACCCAAACCCTGATTTGAGGAAAGCATCTTGCAAAACTTTCTGCACGCTGTCATAGTCTTGAGATTCGTCTGTCATGTTAAAATCGCCGGCGACAATTACTGGCAAAGTTTCTTGCCCAATTCGCTCTACTAAATCTTGAATTTCGGGAAAACGTTGTTTGTATTTGTAAACTGGGATTTTGATAGATGGCAATATTTGATACATTTTAACCCACGGCCCGGTTGCTTGCATATTGTAAATGACTATCTCTTCCCCTGCAAATTTAATTATTGCCCGCTGCTGCGTTTCTGGATGGTTGGCTAAGTGCAAGATTTCGCTGGATACAATTGGATATTTACTGAGAATTGCTACAGGTGGAGTGTCTATTTGATAGGGATATTCTGTTTTTAACGAAGTGAAAGCTGCGCTATGTTTGCGAACGGTTTCTTGTAAAAATATTAAGTTCGGTTGTTGTTGGTTTATCAGTTTAACTAAAGTTTGTGGCTGAGTTGCGTGCCAACCGACGTTATGCGATAATATTTTCAGGCTGGGCTGGGAATTGGCGATGCTTGTTGTTGATTCGGGGGAAAAGTATTTGAGGTGCAGCCAGCTTAGGAGTAGAATGCAGGCAATTGATGAAATAATAGAGAACCAGCGGTTTTTGATAATTGAAAATGCTAGTACGGGTAAAAATAAAATTGGCAATAAAATTAACGGAGTGAAAGTGCCAATAAAAGCCACAATCCACAGCCGATCCCAAAATATCAGTCGTAGAATCAAATAGCAGAGAATGAATGCTGAGTAGCTGTAAGCGAAAAAATTTACAGCTTTTTTTAAGTATTTATGAATCATGATTCAGTTAATTCAGAATAAAAATTTGCTTAAATCGAATTCTTCATTTGACCGATGTTTATTGTCCCTTTCAGAAATTAAGAACAATAAAAGGCGATCGGTATAATCGGCCGCGCCACGAAATTCTTCTCGCAAAATTTCCAGGCCGCCATTAGCATATTCTTCAAAAATTTGCAAGCGTTCTGCCTCTGATTTTTCGTCGAGATGGGAGAGAATTTGCGGATTTTTGGTTTCGGCGATCGCAATTAGCTTGATTGCCATATCGTAGCCCCTGGATACAAAAATATCAACATCGATTGAACCGGGTTCGCGTTTGGAAATTTCCCCTAAGGGCGATCGTTTTTTCCGCTTATTTCCCAAGGAGGCGGCGAAGGCGATGACATCGGCGTAAGTCTGGAAAGGCCCGGTTTTGTTGTCGGATAAAGTTAAGGATTTAACTAATTCGGCTTTGTCTTTAGCAATTCTAATTCTGTTAGCAGCCATTTGGTAATTGGAATTGGTAACTGTCAACTATCAATTGTCAACTGTCAACTGTCAACTGTCAACTGTCAACTGTCAACTGTTTAGAATGTTCGTAACAGCATAATTTTTTGTGCAAAACCGCCCCTGTTTTCCCGGCGCTTGGCTTGTGCGTTTAAAATGCGATCGCCCGAAATACCATAACTCGCCATCAGCGCATCTATCACCTCATACAAATCAGCCAATTCCCTTATCAAATTCTCCCCGTCAGCCGCCGCCACTTCCGCAGCTTCCTCAATCAATTTCTGCCGCAAAGCTTGACGATATTCTTCATCTGACAAAACAGCAGTTTCGCATTCATTCCCGCTTTCGCGAATAATGTCAGGAATGCGATCGCGCACCAACTTATAATACTTTTTTTCCATATCAAACTTCCTTCAACCTTGACTAAAATTTTGAATCAACCAGCGATTAATTTCTCCATCATCTTGAGTTTGACTTTGATTCAAAGCTTCCTCAACTAACGCGATTTCTAGCCCAGGTAAAACCCGCGACTGTTGAATTCTGCCACTACCTCCGCCATTAATTGCAAAGGCAAAAACCTCCCGCGTGTTTGCACGTTCAACCCAATATTCGCTAATTCCTGCGTCTTCATAAAGCAACCGCTTGTTACCCAAATCATCACTAAAAGAAGATGCGCCAATTTCTATTACCAAATTAGGCGGATCGTATTCATTCAAATTAACAGGTGAATTACTGTCATTAGGAGGAACCCTCAAATCCGAACCGATGTAGTAAGCTAGATCGGGTTGAAACTCACGAATACCTGTTTTGCGGAAACTGGCATTAGCAAATTGAACTACTCGGATATTTCTCAATGCAGCAAACAGAATAACTACATACGGGATAATTGAATTATGACGCGCGTGCAATGGCCCTACTGGTGACATTTCTACCCTCATTTGTTCTCGATCGTAATAAAACTTGCCTTTTTCCCAAGCTGAATCCTCAGTGAAGGCTAGAAACTCTTCCCATGTCGCTTTCACCCAAATATCTGTTTCCAAAACCTGCGTAATTGCCGAACTAAAAGCCATAATCCACCTCTACAATTTTTGTATATTCAAATTCATCGGGACTGCGCTTAACTAAAGCATAGCGCATCCCGCCTAGGTAGATTGAATCTTCTTGGCAATCAGCTTTAGGAGAATTGTACTCCAGTACGTATTCCTTACCGATCGCACTTTCCATCTCTTGGGCTACTTCTCCGCGCCACTGAGTTTTCGTTACCAAAACTATGAGTTGATTCGCTAGCTTTGGCAGTTTATTCGCAATTTGTTTGCGATAAATCTCGTCTAAACTGCCAAAGGGAGAATCCATGACAATGGGAAAGGTACTGCTATCCGGGCCCATCAAAGTATTTTTTTGACTCCACTCGCGCACGCCCTCAATAATCCCACCGATAAATGACAAACTGAGGATTTGATTTTCTCCCGTCGAAGCGGCGACTAGAGATTCTTTGCCTGAGGTATTTTCTACTAGGGTTAGTTCGTATTTATCGCTCAATTTGGGGATGTAAGGAGTAAAAGAAATTTGACTAAAAATATCTTGCACTCGCTTTTCTAAATGAGAACAAAACTGTTTTTCTAAACGCGATCGCACTTCTGTCAGGCGATCGATCGCATCCTGAGACGCAGCAATCCGGCGCTGGGCCAACACTTGCTTTTCCTCATTCAGTTGCTGCTTGTCGATTTGCTTGTCCAAAGCGACTATCTGGGCAGTCAAACTCTCAATCTGCTGCTGGTTAGAGCCTGTTTCTCGGTGCAAATCGCCAATTTTTGCCTCAATCTCATCCAAACGCTTTTGCAAGCGACTGACATCGCCGTTAGGGAAGTTTTTTAGCTTGGTATGAATGTCGTCTAACTGGCTTTCCACGCGAGAAAGTTCGGATCTACCGCGACTGATGTTGCTTTGTTGGCGATCGATTTCGTCCCAAAAATCAGCTATTTGGCGATCGATCTCATTTATGCGATCGCTAATTCGGATCGTAGTTTCTTCCACATCCCCAGCACCGGCTTTATTCATCCAACCCGTGACATTTTTGCAAGCTTCTGAACCCTCCACCAATTGGGCACCGCAGATACACCGCTGCTGTACTAATAACTGTTCCAAAAATGGCCGTTGAATCCCCGAAAGCAACTCGCCTTTTTCCCGCAAATCAGCGATGAGCGTTTCAAATTCAGCCGCCACATCCGACATAAATATCGTATAACCGCGCACAGAAATTTCTCTTTTTATAGCATCTAAATGGGTAGCATTTTGTTGTTTAAGCAAAGTTTGCTGCATTTCTAATTCATTCCGCAATTTTTGCAACTCAGCAGAACCACTGAGTTCCAGCAAACTAGCATTTACTACTTTTTTTAATTCACCTTGGTTGGTCAATTCTTTCTCAACTTCTACTTGCTTTTGTAAAAGTTTATCTTTTTCTTCTTGAAGCTTTTGCTTTTCTTTTAAAAGTTTCTTGATTTCGGAACCGCCAATCGTTTTTAAATCATTTTCTAGAGACTTTTTGGCTTCTCCCAAATGTCGGATAGATCGACTCAATACCTCTACTCCCAGCAATTCCTTTGTAGCTTCAGCAATTTCTTCTTTCTTGTCGTGACGGACAATTTGCTCGATTCGTTCTCCATCAAAAAAGAAATATTGATGCAGACTTTCCGGCAAAATCCGCCCGATAATATCGTCTGGATGCTGCGCTGACGGCATCCAGCGCCCGTCATCTTTTGATATTTGCAAGAATAATTCGTTCTTGCCATGTTCTACATTATTTTCACCTTTATAAACGCGGCAAGCACGTCTTACTTTATAGCGACTTGTGTCATGTTCAAAAATAATCTCTACCCAACAATCTACTTTTTTGCCAGATTTGGCTTCCGCAAGGGCGCGTTTATTGACTAATTGTTCTCCCACCGCAAAAGCTGCGCTGAATTTTTCATACAGCACCCAAGTAAAGCCGTTCATTAAAGCTGTTTTTCCGGCGCCGTTATTGCCATGAATTACTGTGATGTTTTGTTCGCCCCAAGCTAGCTTAATTTCGGGAGTTTGGCCGTAAAATTGCCGAAAATTGCACAGAACAATTGACATTAATTTCATAGAACCGCTTCCTTAATTATTTTCAAAATGTCATCGCTAATATAGCGGGGAACTCTCATATATAGTTTATCTTTTTCCAGTTCCAATACGCGCTCGATAATTTGTCTGACTTCCGGCGGTGCGCTGGTAATTGGTTGCTGTACGTCGCTCAAGTCTTTGTCAGTATGATAGCTGGAACGCTTTTCTGCTAAAATAGCGATCGGTACGGGTGCGATCGCACTATCTCCATATCTAAAAGCCATAACCAGATTTTCATTCATATTTTCAGTCATAAGAAGAAGGAAGAAGGAAGAAGGAAGAAGGAAGAAGGAAGAAGGAAGAAGGAAGAAGGAAGAAGGAAGAAGAAAGAAGGAAGAATGCTTATAGAGTTTGCTTTTGAGTTATCTGTATTTGACGTTGAATTAGGTGGATTTACTTATTTTATTGCAAATATTAAAAAATATAGGGGTTCTGCATGGCGAGAAACCCGGTTTCTACGAGTTTTGCTCTCCCCTCACGGAAAATCTACGAAGAAACCGGGTCTCTGGAGTCTGGGTGCGTCCGCGAATCAAATTAGCAACTCAAACCGCGATCGAATAATTATATCTTTTTAAGATAAACCGAACCTGAATAAATGTCAAATATCCAACAATCCGTAACGTTTTTGAATTTGCACCAATTTGACCCTAGCTTCCCCAGCATTGTCAGCTAAATCGGCAAATTCCAGGAAGCGCTTTAACTCTTTTCGCAGCAAGTTACGCTCGACTTCTAAACTTTCTCGACCCAAATCTGGAGGCAAAACTATCATATCAAATAAAGTTGCCCTTTCTTTCCCCGGATGCGGCCGCAAGATTCGTCCTCGGCGCTGAACAAACTGGCGCGGATTGCTGCTACTTGCTAAAATTACAGCATGGCGAATTGCTGGAATATCAACGCCTTCATCTAAACAGCGAATCGCGACTAAACCTTGCAATTCTCCACTCTCAAATTGTTGGCGCAATCTTTCTCTTTCTGCTAAGGGAGTCGCCGCGGTATAAGTGTTAACTCGATAGCCTAATTCTGAACCCAATAATTTTGTGGTTTCTGTGAGTTGGCGGTGATTGCTGCGGCGCGCACCTGCTTCGATCGCACCGTCGCCGCAGTAAAATAATGTATGCGATGTGTCGAGACGGTGCATCATTAGTTCTCGCAACGCTGTTAATTTATTAGCCGCCGCCCCAATCAACCTAGCCCGCTGCATTAATAAGGTTGTTAAAGCATCGTTTTCTTCTACTTTTTCCTCCCCCGACAGCGCCCAACCAATTTTTTTAGTTAAGTAGGAATATTTGCGGGTTTCGGATTCGGTCAATTCGACTAAAATCGGATAGTATAAATAATGTACTAATGCTTTTTGGCGGATGGCGTCGGCTAAGGTGAGTTCGGGCTGCAAAACAGGGCCGAAATAATCTAAGATAGCTTCAGTTCCCTGTTCGTCGAAGTGTCTTTCTGGGGTGGCAGAAAGGGCGAGGCGGAGCCCAATGTTGCGCGGTAAACTTTCTCCTAAACGAGGCGCGCCTAGGTTGTGTACTTCGTCTCCAATAATTAGGGCTTTTTCGGGGAAATACTGGATTTGCGATCGCAAACTATCCAACATTAATGTAGCGTTAGTTGTGATAATTGTGAGAAATGCGCGATCGCCCGTTAGCGAAGCCCTCGAAGAGGATCGCACTTCATACAAACCAGCAGCCAGCTTTTTTTGCCAACTGCGGGCGCTATCAAAAGCTAAAATAGGTTTTAAACCAAATTTCTCCGATTCGCGCGCCCACTGATTCACCAGATGGCAGTACGGGCAAATTACGAGCAGGACTTGAAGGTTAATTTTATTGTATAATTCAGTGGCGATCGCCAGTGCAGTAATCGTCTTGCCGCTACCCGTCGCCATCTTCAGCGTACCGCGTCCCTGATTTGCAAACCAATTATCCACCGCCTGTTGCTGATACTGTCGCAATTGCAGCGATGGCGGCATCCTCGGGAACCCAAATTCCGAATTATTGGCTGTTAAGTGATTCACCTTTAAATGCCGTTAGATGCAACTTTATCCTGATTCAACTGTAACTCATTTCTAATTAAAACTTAACAGATCGAACAAATTTGCCGCGGACAGTTGCAAATCCGACAGCACATGGAGTACAGGTAAAACATCTTCATTCTCTTTAATTTCAGGTTCCTGCTGCGGTTGAAAAACAATTACTAATTGTTCTTCCGGGTCAATCAGCCACCCCAGTTTAGTCTGATTTTTGAGACAAAACAAAATTTTGTTAATTACGCGACTGGAACTTTGATCCGGCGATAAAATCTCAATTATCCAATCCGGTGCAATTTGAAAGATATTTTCAATTTTTCCATTAGCATTCAGAGGAATCCGAGACCACTCGAATACTGCTATATCTGGAACAATAGAACGTCCATCAAAAGTGCAGCGCAGTTCAGGAAAAGCAAAAGCTAACTTTTGCGGTTCTCCCACCTGATTAATTCTATTCCCAAAACGGGTTTGCAGTGTGCTGTGTTTTCCTTGTGGCATAGCTTTTTGATAAATTTGACCATCAACATACTCGCTAGCCGGCTTCGTTTCTGGAAGCACCAAAAACTCTTCCAGAGAAATCTTGGACGGAGACTGAATTGACGTTAGCATAAGCGATTAAACCCTCAAAAACTCTTAAAAATTAACATCGCCGTCAGTTTCCCAATCAGGACAACTATCCGATTCCACACCAGTAGGGTGCATCGCACAAACCAACAAATTTCCGCCGTAAACTTGACCGTGATAGTTCATACAACCGCGACAAACCGGATGCTGCGTTGGCGAAGGGTCTACATAAGTCACAAACGACGAATCTATCTCATCAAAATCAGGCTCAAAGTCCCGGCAAATTTCGATTATTGGTTCGAGAAATTCATTTAAATAACCATCAAATTCATTTAAATAACCATCAACTTCAACAATCAGGTTATTTTGTACTTGTTCTGTAAACTCTTCCGAAATTTTTGCCAAAACGTCCAGCATTTCGACAAACTCTTCGCCGATGTCGGTGAAAAAATGCTCTACTTCAGAAACAGCATTTTCCATGACTTCAAAAAAATCTTTAGACCAATCTTCCATAAATTTGACGGCTTACTATGGCAAAATCTTTAACAGTTGACATACTCCCCGGCGTGAACGCGCGGGGATTCTTGACACTTCACGGAGATGTGCCACAAGTGGTCTTACCTTCTCTCTGTGTCCGTTTAGAGTCGTGGCAATGCCCTATCCCGACTTTGTTTATATTCTTGGCTGCATTCTCATCGCGATCGTGTTCGATACCGCAATTCAAGCATTGAACCGAGCGGATTTTTAAATCCAATTTCCCCCATCTAAAACCGCAATTTGAACAGATTTGACTTGTTGGTTCCCAGCGACTAATTACCCTAAACTCTCTGCCAAACTTTTCAGACTTAGCCTCGCACAAAGCCCTAAACTCGTACCATCCCTGTTGGCTAATTGCTCTCGCCAGTTTCCGATTTTTGACCATGCCCGACACATTCAAATCTTCCAAAATAATAGTTTGATTCTCACTAACAACTTTGGTCGATAGTTTGTGCAGAAAGTCTTTACGGGTATCCCCAATTTGATTGTACTGTTTCGCAATCTGAATGCGAGTTTTGTTTCGGCGCTTTGAGTCTTTGGGCTGCCTTGCCAACTTGCGTTGCAGTCTGCGAATTTTTCGGTCTAACTGTTTGTAGCTTGGACTTTTAGCTGATGTTCCGTCGCTCATCACTGCAAAGGTTTTAATACCCAGATCGATGCCGATGCTGTGGTTTTTAGCTTCGACAATATCGGAATTAATCTCTACAACAAAGCTCAGGAAATAACGGTTGGCACAATCTTTGATTACTGTGACAGAGCTAGGGTCTGACGGCAGTTGTCTCGACCAAATAGGACTAACATTTCCGATTTTTGCCAGATACACGGACTCACTTTTGATAGAGAAACCCGATTTGACAAAAGTTGCAGATTGACTGTTAGTCTTTTTTTTAAACCTGGGTTGACCGAGTTTTTTACCTTTTCTCTTCCCTTTTAGGGAGTCAAAATAGTTTTTGTAAGCAACATCTAATTGTTTGAGGGATTGCTGCAATGGCACGGATGACACATCTTTTAACCATGCTCTCTCTTCTGTCTTTTTAGATAGAGCTAGAGACTTGGATAGAGTGTTATAGCCGGGATATTTTCCTGACTTGCTTTGAGTTAAGGCATCATTCCAAACAACTCTCACACAACCAAACAACTGCGCTAAACTTTGGCGTTGTTGAGTGGTAGGATAGAATCTGTATTGGAATCTTGCTTTCATTGTTTGTCGTTTGTTTTACTATTCCATTCTAACAGGCTCAGTAAAATTTACCAAAAAATTAAAGCCGTCCTTAAGGACGGGGTTTTAAACCCAATTTTTTGATAAGTACAGCCTGCCTCCAGCGAAGCTATCGCACCTACTCTCAATTCTATTACCTATTGCGGTATATCCACCCACATCTGACAGAGAAGATATTCAAAAAGGGAACTCAAGATTATTATCCTGAGTTCCCTTCCTGCTTTGCTGCGCGAGCTTTTTTCGCTTAATCGCGCTTGAGCCGCCGCAATTCGTCTTGTAAATTCTGTACCTGTTCGCGGAGCTTGTCTACGCCGCCGGTTTCTTTAGTTTCTTTTGTAGAAACTTCTTCTTCCTCAGAAACAATTTCAATCCGCCGAGGTTCAGCGGGTTTTTTGTCCCCAGCAGCTTCTACAGGTGGTTGCTGCTGCTGAGCTTGTTGCACCATATCATCAACAAAGCGACGAGCTTCTTCTGTTGACATCTCACCGCGCTTCACCAATTCATCTGCCAGCTTTTGGGCTTCAGTGCGTAATTCAGTTAACTTGCTGCCAGCTTTTTCACCAGCGTAGGAAGCTAGCCCGACACCAAGGTAAACTGCTTTTTGTAAAATATCTCCGAAACCAGGCATAGGAACTACACCTCATAAAACTGGGTGAACCGGAGACCACGCCTATTACAAGCATCCCGTGTTGCTGCTACCTTCCGGTCCTGACAAGATTTGGGCGTTGGAATCGCGTGGATCCAGTTCATTTACGAGTATAACACAGTTATTTATTCTTCAACCACACACCAGTGATAAATTTCATAAATAACGCAACCGTTCTTCACCAGCGGGTCTTCAGCGACGATCGCCTTTGCCTCATCCATCGAAGCCGCCTCAAACATCAACATACCGCCGCCCCGCCTCGCCCAGTAGCCAGTTTTCGCTCGGTGTCCTTTAGAAATCAAATCTCGGACATAAGCTCTGTGAGCTGGCACGTGCTGGTCAAACACAGGCTTTTCGACAATTCCTTGCTCAATTTTGACAAACCAAGGCATTTTAAATTTTAGATTTTAGATTTGGGATTTTGGATTGTAGATTGGGAATGGGTGTTTTGGTGCGGGGCATTGAGGAAATACTCGATCGCCCGTACTCGGCCATTCCTTCCTTAATTCGATGCTATCCCATGCACCTGTCAAAACAAAGATTTTTTATAGCTTTAGTGGCGCCAGACGATATTCAAGAGCAGATTACCGAGATTAAACTGTATTTTGCCGATCGCTACAACAGCCGTGGTGCTTTGAATTCGCCACCCCACATCACACTGCAACCTCCCTTTGAACGGCCTGCGGCGGATGTGGCGCAATTAGAGGAAAGTCTCAGGGCCTTTACTGCAAATCGGCTCCCAATTCCCGTTACGCTATCCGGTTTTGCCGCTTTCGCACCCCGCGTCATTTATGCGGATATTGTCAAATCGCCCCAATTGCTGGAGATGCAAACAGATTTGATGAGTTATGTCGCGGCAAATTTAGGAATTGTCGATCGCATTTCTCAGACTCGCCCATTTGTACCGCACATGACTGTAGCGTTTCGCGATTTAACTGAGGAGAATTTTCAAACGGCTTGGCTGGAATTCGCAGCGCGCGAACTCCACTTTCAGTTTACCGCCGCTGCCTTAACCTTACTGCTTCACGACGGCAGCCGCTGGAACATCAGCCAGCAATTTCCGCTTGGCGCCTAAACTCTCTCTTCTTTCTCTTCCTTCGCGGACTTCGCGTCTTCGCGGTTCGTTTCCCCAAAAAAATCTTGCTAGCAAATCATCATCAATCAACACTTCGGACACTTTCAGAGGCGACTCGCGGGGGGCGAGAAACCGGGTTTCTACGAGTTTTTGGATTTAGTGACGAGAAATATTCATAGAAACCCGGTTTCTGAGGTTGCAAGTGCATCCACTACAAACCTATAGCCCAATACGGTTGACTTAAGATGGTCATTGCGAGGAACGAAGCAATCGCAGTATATATTTTTCATAGCGATTTACCCCCAGGGCGGTCTTAAGTAAACGGTATTGACCTATATTTCGAGTTCCCATAGGAGGTACTCATGGCCTGCGTGGCCTGCGTGGCCTCCGTGGGCATAGTGCATATCTCACCATGCTTGAGAACCGCTATATCAAATTCTGCCAATCCCGTTTCAATCGCGCTATCAATTGCGAACGGCAGTACGTATTAGAAGTATATTTGAAGGTGTGGGTTCTCAATCATGAGGTAGTTGATGTATCAGAATTCTTCAAAAACTTCCCGATCGCTAGCGCAATCATCTCTTTGTCTTCGAGATCCCGAACCGATCAAAGCTTAAGGAAAGCTTTGGATCGGCGATCGCCCTACCAGAACGAGTCGAGGTTCAATTCCCACCATCAATGCCCTTATAGGACGGCTTGAGGAGGCTCTTTTCCAGAGAAGCCACCGGGAACATAATTCCGGGCTTTTTTGTGGGATGGTTTAGCGTATTGAATACCCTGTCCCAAAATCCTTGAATGCCGTAGTTTCCCTTAAACCGAGAGTGGTGGAGATCGTGAAAATCCGAGGAAATGAAAAATATTGACAGAGAACTGTGACCTTCTAGGTTGTAAGCATTCCCGATAATAGTCCAGGCGCACAATTGAGCAATATCGTATCCGAATACAAAAACAGGCAAAACGTCTGCAACGGTGACGATAGCATATTCAAGCAGGCTTTTATGACCGGCAACAAAACTCGATGAATCCAGGAAGTCGTGATGTTTGAGATGTATTTCCTGAAAGAACTTTTTGTGAAAGAGCCAATGGGTAACGTAAAAGCAGAAATCCGCCGCAATTATTCTCATCAAGAACCATTCAAGATTTAAGAGCCAGCTATTTCCTCGATGAACTTCGGGAGCTAGGTACAGGATAATCGCTGCTGCTGCTAAACTTTTAATTTCTCCGGCCAGGATTCCTCGAACAGTAAATGCAGGGAACGGTTGTTCTTTCACTTTCTTGACTCTGACATTGAATCTTTGCCACCAAGTCTCGTTGGTTTTAAGAACTTTTTCAATAACAATACCGATGCTGTAGAATGAAACCGACCCAACCAACCAGTACAGTAAAACCTCGGCGGTAAAGTCGAGATGGATTTTGTTCGAGAGCCAATAAATTAACTGCTGGAGCAGGGTACAAGCAATAGCAACTTTGATGAAAAACTCTATTTCAAAAAACAAATTAAATAGTTTTACTATTACTTTATCCTTGAAAAGTACAGTTTTTTCAGGGCAATCATTGAGTGGGTTCGGGGGCTGAGATCCGGGACTAAGCATTGTTTTTTTTCACGTTTAGTTATCTGGGTACAAGGAAATACAGTGGCTATCGGTTTGGCAAGGTAGGTGGTGAAAGCTAAAAAGCTTGACAGTCAAATGATTCAGTGTGCCTCACCTGGTAAGAAATGCAGCAGCGCAACTTTGCTCTTCCGAAGGGAGTAAGCTGTTTTACCCTTGATTAGGGTATAATAAAAGGTTAACTCAGTCAATCACTACAGCATTTCAGCATAAGATTATAGCGGTTCTCAAGCGTGGTGAGGTATGCCCGCAGAGACCGCGGAGGCCATGAGTACCTCCTATGGAAGCTGGAAAGGCTATATTTAAAATTGAAAGTAAAACAGCTTAGCGATCGCGCCGAGGGGGACTGGCAAGTGCCACAGTTCCATAAACCGCAATTCCCGACTCTTTCAATGTTTTAATTGCCGACTTGACAGTAGTACCGCTAGTGTAAATATCATCAACCAACAAAACTGGATTGCGCGGGAGACGGCGCCGAAAATCTTTCCCCAAAATTAAAGCATCTTTCATTTCCGCTTGCCGCTGCTGTGCTGTCAGAGCGAATAAAGCCTGAGTATTTTTCACCCGCTCCAAACCGTGCCGCTGCAAAGGCAAACCAGTCAGCTCGCAAAAACTTTCCGCCAAAAGTTCCGCCTGATTGAAACCCCGTTCCTTGACCTTTGATTTGTGCATGGGAATCGGTACAACTGTTAAATTGTCAATAGCTAATTCGGGAAAACTCAGCCAAGATTCTGCCAGCCAGCCACCGAGAGGTTTTGCTAATTGTGGATTTCCTTCATATTTTAAAGCTGCGATCGCCCGTTTGAGAGTCCCGCCGTACTCCCCCCACACAAAAACACGCTGTTGGGAGGCCCAAAATCGACCGGGATCGGGTAGCTGACATTGCTGAAGTTGCTTGTAGCAGTACCCACAAAACTCCTCGGTAGCCGATCGCTGACAAAGAGGACAGTTAGACTTAAGAAATAGATTGAGAAAAGATTTGACTAATCCCGTCCAATTTCGCTCGTTCATCGTAAAATTGTGGTATGTGATTAATGGGAAAAACTATCAAAATTAAATCAGTTTCCAAGGACAGGCTCCCAGCGTGACAAATCTCTACTGGCTAGACAAAATTCAACCTTCAGACCGAGATGCAGTGGGAGAAAAAGCATTTTACTTAAGCTGTTTACTCGCCCAAAATCATCCCGCTGTACCGGGTTTTGTCGTGCCGACTACAACATTTTCGCAGTTTTTAGAGTCGATCGACTGGCTAGAACCGCTGTTGGCTGACTGGCCCCACTCTTCGCTACACTTGAATGTCGATGAACCCAGACAACTGCAATCGATCGCTCGCAGCATCCGCCACCAAATCCTCACCGCCAAACTGCCAGATGCACTACTCTCCACCCTAGAGTCTGCTGTTTGTCAGCTCAACTCCCAAGCCTTAATTTTTCGCCCTTCCCTGACTTCCTGGAACCCGAAAACAACCGGAATCCTGGAATCTCACGCAGTAAGTGCCGAACCAGAAGCCATTGAAGCCGGACTCAAACGCGCTTGGGCAGAATTGTTCAGAGCCAGAAGTCTATTTTACTGGCAGCGGTGCGGCATGAAGATACAGCAAATCAATCCCGTAGTTTTGGTGCAGCCCCTCGCCCCAGCCATCGCCGCGGGCGAGGTAAAAACTAACTGCGGTGCAGCCTGGGAAATCCAAGCCACCAGCGGTTTGGGACTGTCCCTCGCTCGGGGAGAAACCATCCCCGATTACTATCAAGTGCAGCCCGAAACAGGGGCGGTTAACTTCCAGCGGCTCGGTTACAAAACATTAGCATACAATCTCAAAACCGGGGAGGGGAAGCCGAAAAAAAAACCGCTGCTCGGGAATTGGGAAAGCCGAAAAATCACCAATTCTACATTGTTAATTCCCGATTTTGCTGGCAGTTGCGTAGAACTTTTGACGCTGGGAGAGAAATGGCAAAGTGAATACGTTTTAGAGGAATCGCAATTGCAAAAACTCATTGAATTGAGCCAAAAAGTAATCGCCGAATTTGACTGTAATGTAATCTTGGAGTGGACGCTAAACCATACAGCAAACAGTAGCGATCCGCAGTTTTATTTTACTCAAATGCGTCTTTTTAAACGGGAACAAGTGGCGCCCTCCCGGGAAAAAGCGATCGCCCAAACGCGAACTCCTGCTATCCTCAAGGGTTTGGGCGCCGCCTCAGGAAAAGCCGAAGCAATTGCCCAAGTTATGACTAATTCCCACCCAGAAAACGCGGACTTCTTAGCCGGAGGAATTTTGGTAGCCCGCACAATCGATCCGAATTGGCTGCCTTGGTTGAAAGTTGCTGCTGGGATAGTTGCCGAACAAGGAGGGATGACAGGCCACGGCGCCATTTTAGCGAGAGAATTGGGAATTCCTGCGGTTGTGGGAGTTGTCGGGGCGACTCGCGCGATCGCCTCGGGGGATTCGGTATTGGTAGATGGCGATAGCGGAGAAGTTTTTGCCCTCGCTCCACATCCGGCGATCGACACAGCAGACAGCAACCCGCTTCAGGAAACGCCAAACAATGCGGATACATACAGTACAGCAGCAAAAATGTCAATAGCCAACCACCAATTTTCAATATCAGAGCGATCGTCCAATCCCGCATCCTTACCTCGACGGGCAGAATCTCCCGAATCAGTTTGGGGCGCGCCAACGGCAACTCAACTGCTGGTTAATGTCAGCCAAACAAGTTCGATCGATCGCCTCAGAAATCTGCCCATCGACGGCATCGGATTATTGCGATCGGAATTGATGGCATTGGAAGCTTTGGACTGTCAAAACCCCAAAATTTGGCTGCAAGATGGTCGCCAATCGGAATTTGTCGATCGCATGGCAGATTGCCTCAGCTTATTTGCAGCAGCGGTAGCACCGCGACCTATATTTTATCGATCTCTCGACTTGCGCGAGTCAGGAGCCGACGGCAGTTTCGGCGATACCTTTGAACCGGAGTTATTTGATTGGGAGTTGTCCGTACTTCAAAAAGTCTGCGAGTCAGGTCATACAAATGTCAATTTAATTTTGCCTTTCATGCGCTCTGTAGACGAGTTTGTCTACTGCCACCAGCGCTTAGAAACTATTTGGAAAAATCGACCAGACCAGTTTCAAATATGGATTATGGCGGAAGTTCCTTCGGTATTATTTTTATTGCCAGATTACGTAAAAGCAGGAGTTCAAGGAATTTCCATCGGCACCAACGATTTAACTCAGTTTCTGTTAGGCATTCACCGCAACTCCCAACAGGTAGCAGGTGGTTTCAACGGACGCGATCGAGCAGTAATGAGGGCGATCGAGCAATTAATCCAACAAGCCAGGGCTGCGGGGATTCCTTGTTCCATCTGTGGCGATGCTCCAGCTTTGTATCCCGAGATAGTTGAATCCTTGGTGCGGTGGGGGATTTCGTCTATTTCGGTGAATGTCGATACTGTAGAACAGACTTACAGGGCGATCGCCCGCGCCGAACAGCGCCTGTTGCTAGATGCCGCGCGCGCGATCGTTAAAAATTAACCAGCATCCCGCCAGCCCAGCACAAAAATTATTATTGCGATGCAAACAGCAACAATATTTAACCATGATTACAAAAACCCGGTTTCTGCATAGATATATTGCCTTCCATCCTTGAGTGGTTCAGTGATACCGCATTTGGAAACCTAAATCCTCAATTAAAAACATCAGATTTTCAAGCTAGCATAGAAATATCACCGACACTTTAACCGGAGGTAGAAACAGTCAGTAACCCAGCCCTAAAGGGACTGAGCTTGCAAGAGCGATCGAGTAAGCTATGCTGACCAGCCTAAGTCTTAACTGACTACGTTATTTGAGTCACGACACCCTGTGGATACGAAGCTAGTCCCCTGCTCTGTCGCTGAAGGTTAAACAGTCTTAGGGTCACTGAGGCAGTGCTTTCAGCCTAACAAGCTCTTATAACATTGACCGACAAGCTAACATTACCCCGAAAGGGAGGCTCGACAAGAGCAAAAATTATGCGATCGCGAGTTGCAAGGTTTGAGGCGGTAACTGTCCTGCCCTTAAGTACATTACAAAAGTACACCAAATCAAGCAACTCCAAGGCGGTAATGCATAAATGGATAGAGAAAGATTCAAGGCGGTTGAAACCGCCCGTGTTGTTTTCCTCTCAGGTCTTTCATACGCTGAGCTTCCCACTTACCGAGCTTTTTTGTGAAATCAAAAATTATTGCAACCGCAGCAATACTTGCTGCCCTCGGCTGTCTGCATCCCCATCCAGCATTATCTCAACCTGCAACTGACGGCGGTACAAAACCAGGATTTTGGCAACCTCAAGCACAGGTTGACTATACTCGCAACATTACCCTGAGACTGTTAAATGAAACCGGATTAAACCTAGAATACGGTCAATCAGGTGTCGGCTTGTCATCCTTGCCAGTTGGAGCTAGCAAAAATATCATGGTTCGCGTCAGCAACCGCACCGGAGACATTGCCAATATTCCGATTAATGTCAAAGGAGGAACCACAACTTTGAAATACGACTATAACGTTGATGCCAAGGAAAACATTGTGACGGTTCGCATCACCACATCAGACGGCCGCACTAGGCAAGATCGGTCAGTTTATATTGATGAAAAAGGGCGAATTTACTCTTTTTAAAGAACGAAAATTTAATAACTTACACTCTTGAAAGTGGGATGGGGCAGAAGAGCCCGTTCTTTCTGGACGGGCGGGACGCCCATCCCACAAACTTGTGGAAGTTATTTAATTTTCATTCCTAATATCCGCTGTTCCTATTCATGCCTGGGCCTCGATTGCCCTCTTCTTTCGGTTTAGCTTTGTTCACTCGCAAGGGACGCCCCATCCACTCTGCACCGTCTAATTCGGTAATTGCAGCGTCTTCTTGGGCATCTTCCATCATCTCGACAAATGCAAAGCCGCGCATCCGACCGGTTTCCCTGTCGGTAGGTAAGACAACTCGCTTGACTGTGCCGTACTCTGCAAATACTGATTTCAGGTCTTCTTCGGTGGCGCGGTAGGACAAATTTCCAATATAGATAGTCATGTCGATCGAACTAAACTTGTTGTTGCTACATATAATAACCGGTTCATTTGACTCTCAAGTGCCATCTCGCTTAAAACTGACCAGAAAGAATTGGTTGAAAGCCCGCCCGCCCGATCGGGAGAAATTAAAATCAGACTATTCATTACTCCAATACTCGGACTTAAGGGTAGAGGTCGCTCTCCTTCTGTCAACTGTCAACTGTCAACTGTCAACTGTTGAAGGATCGCCTTTGAACTAAAAGGGTTTGCCGCACCGACAAACCCTTTCTACTGACTGCAATAGTTAGTCCTTTTGCTTAGTCGATCGAGATCGACTGAGGCCCCGTGCTTTTAGCATTGGTGGCTTCGGCTGCGGGAGGAGTGTAGGAAGTTGAACCGGCTTGCTCATCGATCCAGCTTCTAACGGGATCTTCGTGAAGGTTGAGTCGAAGCAGGCCAGAAAAAAATCCGCCCGCAAAGGCTATAGGCTGTTGGATCAATTCTTTGACCACTGGGATGAGTTCGTCGAGGAACATTCAAGAGTCTCCTTGTGCTGCTGGGGTTCTATCTTTACTGTACCGTTTGTACGGAGATGCTGGCAGCAGACTGCAAAAAAAGGGCGATCGAGCCTGTTAAAGATGGGCAAGCTCATGCTGCAAAAAACGCTTGCCGGAAAATTGTCGGCAAATGATTTACAATGCTAATCTGTTTGTTTACAAAATTTTATGTGCCGTTTGCTTGGCTACCTCGGCGAGCCGATTTTACTCGATTCTATTCTGTACAAGCCGGAACATTCGCTAATTGTGCAGAGTTACCAGCCCCGCGAAATGACTTCGGGCTTGCTCAATGCTGACGGTTTTGGTATCGGTTGGTATCACCCGCACCTCGATACCGATCCGTTTACTTATAAAAATGTACAGCCAATTTGGAACGACATCAATCTGCCGAGTATCAGCCGATATGTTGAATCCGGCTGTGCGATCGCCTATGTTCGCAGTGCAACTTCAGGACAAGCTATAGATTTGAGCAACTGTCAGCCGTTTCAACACGATCGCCTGTTGTTCGTACACAACGGCTTTGTGCAGAATTTTCGCAAAAGTCTTTACAGACCAATTCGCGATCGGCTCAACGATACCCTTTATCAATCAATTAACGGTACTACAGATTCAGAGCACATCTTCGGCTTATTTGTCAATGAATTAACAGCCAGCAATCTGAGCCTAAAAGCTGCTTTGCAAAACTGCCTGAAAACTTTGGCTGAACTAGCAAACGCTCACCAAGTTGAATTTTCAGCAAATATTATTATCAGCGACGGACAGCAGCTCGTTGCATCTCGTTTTGCTTTCCCAAAAGTCCCTCCTTCCCTGTATTGGCTGCGGGACGATTTAAATTTCCCCAATTCTGTCATCATTGCTTCTGAGCCTTTATTTGGTGGCAATTGGCACGAGTGTCCAGTCCAGAGCACGATCAGTACGGGAGTAGACGGTGAGATCGAAATCAATCCAATCTTGTAAAGAGGCAATTTATCAGGATTTGCAGCAGTGTCGCCGCGGCACTTTTCAACTATTTGCAGACATCGATTACAATACTTTCTGCCGTCAAGCCCATCCGGATTTTAGTCCGGTTGGTTGGCATTTAGGTCACATTGCTTATACTGAGGATTTGTGGCTGTTGCAGAAATGTGGTGGGTTCAAGCCAGTTTTTCCTGAGTATCACCAACTGTTTGCTGCGGATATTTTGCCGAAAAAACAACGAGTTTTTTTGCCTGCGCTACCAGAAGTTGAATTGTATCTGGATGCGGTGCGAAAAAAGGTGTTAGATTATTTGGACGTTGCGCCGATCGCACAACAGGAACGTCTCTGGCGGTTTATTATTCAGCACGAAAGTCAGCACTGCGAAACAGTTGCTTTCGTGCTGCAAATGCTAAGGAAGGAAGAAGGAAGAAGGAAGAGGGAAGAAGGAAGAGGGAAGAAGGAAGAGGGAAGTTCGGCAACGAGCAGTGTACAAGATGTAACGGATTTAACGGATAGAAGTAAGGAGGAAGAAGGAAGATTAATTCCCAATTCCCAATTCCCGATTACCAATTCCCAATTACCCATTACCAATTACCCATTACCCATTACCGATTCCCCAGAGATTGAGATTCCCGGCGGGGAATTTTATATGGGAAGCGATGCTGCTGAAACTTTGGATAACGAGCGATCGCGCCATCTGTGCGATCTAGAAGCATACGCGATCGATCGCTATCCGGTCACTTGCGGTCAATACCGAGATTTTATGACATCCGGCGGCTATCAGAACCGCGATTGGTGGTCTGCTGAGGGCTGGGAATGGCAAAAAGTTCATTTAGTCGATCGCCCGCTTTACTGGTCAGAAAACCCTGCTTTCAACAACCATCCAGTTTGCGGCGTCAGTTGGTACGAAGCCGAAGCTTACTGCAACTTCGTCGGGAAGCGCTTACCATCGGAAGCCGAATGGGAAAAAGCAGCAAGTTGGGATCCCACAAATCAGACAAAACTTACCTATCCTTGGGGAGAAACACGGCCAAATGCCAGCCTGTGCAATCACGGCAATCATCTTGCCAATACCTCCCCCGTTGATGCTTTTCCAACGGGAGCAAGTCCAGCAGGCTGTTGTGATATGTTGGGCAATGTCTGGGAGTGGACAGCTTCAACCTTTGACGCCTATCCAGGATTTGAAAGTTATCCTTATCGGGGATACTCTGAAGTCTATTTTGATGGAGAACATCGGGTTTTGAAAGGCGGGAGTTGGGCAACTTTTCCTCAGGCACTGCGATCGACTTTTCGGAATTGGTACTATCCGGGCGTGCGGCAAATTATCGCGGGTTTTCGCTGCGCCACAACTACAATCACATAGGTTTGTAGTGAGGAATGCGAGTCCTCTAATTTTATGCGGACTAAAGTCCTCACTACGAACCTGTAAGATTTAAATTTAAAAAATAAAATTTATTTCCAGTTAATTTTAGACAATATTTGTTTGTCAAACACCAAAACTTTTTTCCACTTAAAAATACTAGGTTAAAAAAGGTTTGTAAATGATTTAATAATTTAGGTTGATATTTGTTGAATTTTAATTTGTGGACGCGACTCGCCATCGGGTGAGAACATACAGAACGGAGAGCGGCCTCAAAAATCTAGCTTGAGTGCGATCTTCAGCAACGCAACTGTGTGCTATATCAATTTGTGCATCTTAATTTTACTCTATGAAATCTCCAAGACTTTCCGACAAGACAAACCCAGCGTCAACCAAAGAAAACCGGCTGCACTTAGAGCGGCTGGTGAGCGCTGTGGCACCGACACCCGCAGAAATCAATGCTGGCAGCGATGCAATTACCGGGTTGACTCAAAACCCCAAAACCCTGCCTCCCAAGTATTTCTACGACGATCGCGGCTCGAACCTCTTCGAGTTGATTTGTCAGTTGCCGGAATACTACTTAACGCGCACTGAGACGGCAATTTTGCAAGAGTGTGCAGGGGCGATCGCGCATTTGACGGGCCCGTGCGAAATCGTCGAACTTGGCAGCGGCAGTTCCACCAAAACCCGGATTCTCCTCGATGCTTACAGCAAATTGGAATATCCGCTGCACTATTTGCCGATCGACATCAGCCCTACTATCCTAGAAAGCAGCGCTTGTCAACTGTTAGCAGATTATCCATCGCTCCAAATTCACGGACTTGTCAGCACTTACGAATTAGCCTTAGCTAAAATTGCCCCGTCGCCATTGCCAACCCGAATGATTTGCTTTCTAGGCAGCACCCTCGGCAATCTCAACCATCAAGAATGCGATGTATTCTTCTCGCAAGTTGTCGGTGCATTGCAGCCGGGAGAGTATTTTTTGCTGGGAATTGACTTAGACAAATCTAAGGATATTTTAGAGCCGGCCTACGATGACAGTCAAGGAGTGACCGCAGCCTTTAACTTGAATATGCTGCGACATTTAAATCGGAAGTATCAGGGAAATTTTGATTTAGCGCAGTTCGAGCATTGGGCTTTTTACAATCAAGAACAATGTCAAATTGAAATGCACTTGAAAAGTAAGAAAGCGCAAACAGTCAACTTGCGCGCGCTCGATTTAACGGTTGAATTTGCCGCCGGAGAAACTATCCGCAGCGAAATTTCGCGCAAGTTTAATCTCAATACTGTAAAGGCAGATCTTTCGCAGCGCGGTTTAAAGCCGGTGCAAGTTTGGACAGACCCAAATCAGTGGTTTGGCTTGATGCTTTGTCAGTTGACAGTTGACAGTTGACAGTTGGCAGTTGGCAGTTGACAGTTGGCAGTTGGCAATTGTTATTTGTTATTTTTGAATATCTCCCAATAATCAGTAACTACTGACTACTGACTAATAATGACTAATGACTGCTGACTAATGACTAATATCATTTCCGGCTGCATCGGAATAATATATTTGGATGATATCAGTGCGAGCGTCTCGCTCGCGGCATAGATCGCGAGCGAGACGCTCGCACTCTTATAATTACGATGCTGCCGGATTTGATATAATGACTGCTGACTACTGACTGCTGACTACTGACTAATGACTACTGACTAATTAACAAATCGGCCGCTGTCCGGGTTTTACGGCGTGAATGTACTCGCTGCCGGATGTCGGCCATCCCCGCTTGTAATAGGCTTCCTCGGGCTTCCCCCAGCCCAACTGCAACAAAATTTCGAGAAAATCCAACTTTTCCCACTTCGAGAGACTCGCCCATTCTGTACGCTGGGCTAGAGCTTCTACGTCGATCGGCTCGATCGCTCGAAAATCCTTCCCACTATTAATACTCAAATACAAATCCATCCCCGCAGTTACCCGCTCCCAGAATTCCAACATCGCAGTCTTAGCAGCCTTCAGCGTCATCAAATCGATCGGTAGAGCGATTAATTCGTCATCCACTCCCGGGTAGCGCAGACTATTGCCTTTAACCGTCATTTCCCGCCAGACAATCCCAGAAACTTGATGTTCCCGCTGGTATTCGTGCACGGCTGCCTTAAAATTTTGATAAGCAGTGAACTTTTGAACGCCCTCAGATTTGAGAAAGCGATCGATCACGGGGTTTCCTGTAGCAGGAGTTTCAGTCAAATTGAGGCGTCGCCCGTGCAAGCAGGCTTGGCGCTCTTCTGCGAGGATGTTAATGAGTTCCGCCGTGCTGTAGATCTTGGGCATCTTTATTCAGGCAAAATCTATTGATTTGCGGGTCTGGCTGGTTTGATCTGCTAATTTTCAGTAAAGATTATTTGTTTTTTTGAGCAATATCACTTTTGCGTTATTGTAACTTTTCTTTGGAGTTAATTCTAGTTTTGATAGTTTACAGGAGTTGCGCCCATAAATCCCGAAAGCTTCTTGAAAAAAGCAGTTGATCGCGATACAGAATTGCGAGTTAGGCTGTCCGCTGCGCGGCGGGCGTACCTCGTGGAATTTTTCGCCAACAACAAAGCCCCCTCACTCGAAGGAGGGGGCTAAACTGAGTTAAAGGTTTGGCAGTTGTATGTAGCCAGTCTAACAACCCGAAAAAAAAGCAGCATTCGCACTTGCTGTCAACTACCAAAATTCAAATTTTCAGTCTCAAAGCTTAGTATCGTCGTGAAGAGCGATTGTTGTCGCCCCAGCCACCGCCACCCGAGGAGCGTTTGTTGTTGTTTTCGCGAGGTTTGGCTTTGTTGACTTTCAAGTCACGGCCCATCCACTCAGCACCGTCGAGGGCTGCAATGGCTGCTGCTTCTTCTGCTTCGCTGGCCATTTCGACAAAAGCAAAACCCCGCATTCTGCCTGTTTCCCGGTCCACTGGCACTTGGACGCGGCTTACAGTTCCGTACTCGGCAAATACTTCGTTGAGGTCGTCTGATGTGACCTCATAAGAAAGATTACCCACGTAAATCGACATAAAATCTCCAGAATCTATTAGGGTGCAGAGACTTAGATTCGGAGAGAGGCTTGTAAATAAACACCAACAAACTACGCAACCGAATTTAATTCTTGAAAAACTACTATAACATGAAGCCAGCAGAATCAGCAATTGCCTGTCCTAATTTTCAAATTAGGGTGCCGTCGGGCAATCTCCCGCGGAAAGTATTCTTGATAACTGACATATTGCACTGTTAGCCTCATCACCTTGGTTTTTTGCTGTGCGATCGAGCTGAGGGCTAATTTTTTTCGTTCCTGTTAGCAGGTGGATGGGGTTTTATTGAAAATATTGCTCTCGATCGTTATATTGAGATCGGGCACTTTTCGGGTTGCATAGATATCCTGCCTGTAACACCAGAGATCAATCTTTTTAGCCTCGGATTCATGTGTTGACTGAATTTCTAATCTCTGATATCCCGTCTCCGATCGCATTAAATTTAGCGCCCTGTAATGGCGACCCAAAAATAATTCTCAAAAGAGTTCTTAGGAATATCTACACGCATTTTTCTACCCCAAGTATAAACATCAAAACTAACGCGAGATCGATCGCCCTTTCGATCGCTTCCCTCATCAATTGCGACATTTCCCAACAGCGCCACCCAGTGACTCGGATAAGGGATCAGCGGCGGTTTGTTTTGCAGCATTCCCTCAGCGGTAATCAAAGCAAAAGCAAATCCCCCAGCTTTGAGCGCCTCATCGGCGGCCCGCAGCGCTGGAATATCGCCACTGAAATAAGCGTATTGATACTCCCCACCGATGAATCGGGGGGATTCTTGATTAAGACCACAAAGGGACTTTCAAAGGCGTTAACAAAGCACCTCTACTGACTTCTTTGAGACAAAGCCCCAAAGTTGCCGCTACTTTTCTACCGATATTAGCTGCACCGTTGCAGTCGGCATTGATTAACAAACCTTCAAGGGTGCGATACAATCCGCGCTTAACTCGTTTACCGCTTGACTGCCACCCTTCTGGTTTTTCGCAGAATTTAGGTAGCACGTCCCGATCGACAAATGAAGCTTTAGAAGTATATGATTCTTCGGTCACGACAAACCGAATCCCGTATTTTTCGCACAATTGAGCGATTCTATCCTTGAGTCTACAAGTTGGAATTTGAACAAACTTTTGGTTAGTTTGAGAACCCAGATTGAGACCATTTTTCATCCCCACATTCCAACCGAATATCACAGTACCTAGATTGTTAGCTAAACAATGAGCAATCACCTTCCGAGCAGCTTTGTTAACAGCATCTCGCATTGTGCGATTGCGATTTTCTGTCAATCTCTCCAGTCGTTTTGACCAATAACCATTCGCTTTCCCGGACATCAAAAACGCAACGCGCTTATTATATCCTTGATTGAGCGACTTTAGGTGCAACCCATCAACGATAAAGCTAGTCCCAGTATTGCTTACACAGGTTAGCCAATTGTTCATTCCGTGGTCGATCATCAAAGCTTTAGATGGATCTACATCTGCTTGAACCTGCTCAGTCTTGTAGATTAATTCCAAGTAAAAGCAGCCGTTTCTAGGCAGGATTCGATATTCTCTGATTGCTTTGTGGTCTAAGTTTGTGGGCCTAGGTAGATAGAAAGCATCCAGTCCGAACCAAGCTTTAACTTTGGTGCCGAGTGGAAATCTTAATAACCCGTCTTTAAGCTTCACAGAGCGAGCTGTATACGTTACTAAAGCTAGACCACCCTGTCGGTAATTAGGTAGTCTCGGTCTTTGAGTTACTGTCCCTTCTTTTATGCCTTTTAATAGTCCAATATAGGATTTGAAAGATTCGGCAACAGTAGTTAAAATCTGCTGTGCGGTATCCGAATAGAATGCTTTATAGTGCAAATTTCGGTTCTCCGTACCTAGCACTTTATGCAAATCTGCTCTCCCCGGTATTTTACCTGTTTTAAAATACATTTGACGAGCATAATAAATACCGCAATTAGTCAGTTTTGATGACTCACTGCACAGGAATTCGAGAATTGCTTTTAGGTTTTTATCCGGGCTAATTAAATTTTGTTGGCATCCAAACATTTTTGTTACCTCCTTTTTATATTATACCTTCTCACCTGCTATCAAAGGATATTAATTAAAGAGGAAAATGTAGGCGACTAAAGTCGCAGTCGCGTTCCGGACCATGTAAGACAGCCAGGGGCTTCTCGCTCGTCTTTCGGTGAACTGTCAACAGTCAACTGTCAACTGTCAACTGTCAACTGTCTTACCATTTTCCTGACATTGCATCTTTGAGTCTCAATTCTTCTCGGCTGACTAGAGCTTCGTAGTAATCTGGTTTGATTTCTAGGGCGACTCCGTAAGAACTAATTGCATCTTGAGTCCGCTGCAATTTTTGCAAAACATCGCCGCGCTGCGCCCAAGCTTCCCAGTTGTGGGGCTTGAGTTGAATCACTCGATCGAAAGCGACAAGTGATTCGGAATAGCGCTGCATTTTCCCCAGCACCAGGCCTCGCTGCACCCAGCCTTGATAGCTGTCGGGCCAGATAGTAATTGCTCGATCGTATGATGCTAGACTTTGTTCGTACTGTTCCAAATTTGACAGGGCGTTGCCACGTTTCAACCAAGCTTCAAAATTGTCTGGCACGTTTTGAATAACGCGGTTGTAAGCTGCGACGGCTTCTTCGTAACGCTGCAATTTTTCTAGCGCTGCGCCTTGCTGCAATCCTACTTTTGATGTAATGTCTGTTTCTGAACTCAGAGAGATTACTTTGTCAAAACAGGCGATCGCTTCTTCGTATTGCTCCAATTTTTCTAGGGCTTCGCCTCGCAAATTCCAAGCTTCTAGAAAATTTCCTTCAATTTGGAGGGCATTGCTGTAAGCGATAATCGCATCTTTGTAGCGTTCCAATTCTGCTAGGGCCATACCTCTGCCCAGCCAAGCTTCGGGGAAATTCGGATTAATTTGAATCGCTCGATCGAAAGCATCGATCGCACCTTCATAATCTCTTGATTCTGACAGTGTTTGACCGCGCCCGATCCATGCTTCGGGATAAGCGGGATTCATTTGAATAGCCCGATCGAAACAAGCTATTGCCCCATCGCGCCACTGGTGTTTCAGGGCCATTCCTTTGTACAGCCAAGCTTCGGAGTCATTGGGTTGGAGTAGCAAGACGCGATCGTAAGCTGTGACTGCTTCTCCGTATTTGTGCAATTTTGCCGAAGCAATGCCCCGATTGAACCAAGCCAAAGTGTTTTGTGGTTGCAGTTGAATGGCGCGATCGTAAGAAGTTACAGCTTCAGCGTAGCGTTCCGCCTTCATCAGAGCCAAACCTCGGTTCAGCCAAGCTTCCCAATTAGTCGGGACGAGTTTGAGAGCGCGCTCGTAGGCCGCCACAGCCTCAGCGTAGCGCGAGGCTTGCAGCAACACGCTGCCTTGCCTGCACCACATCGCGGGCAAATTTGGATGAAGTTGGGTTGCTTTTTTGTAACAGGTTGCTGCTTTGTCCCACTCCTGCAATTCTTCTAAAACTCTGCCCTGCTGATACCAAGCTTCGTGCTTTTCGGGATTGATTTCAATTGCTTTGTCAAAAGTCGCGATCGCCTCGGGGTGATTTTGCAAACTTAACAGTGCTGTCCCGCGCAGCATCCAGGCCCAATATTCTTCGGGATTAATGGCGATCGCTCGATCGCAACAGGCCACCGTTTCAGCCCAGGAGTGCAGTTGCTTGTAAGCTTTGCCCAGATTCAGCCACGCGCGGGCCCAATCCGGCTTAATTTGCACCGCTTTTCCGTAGCAAATGATTGCCGCTTCGTACCTTCCCGATGCGTAGTGTCTGTTGCCCCGATCGTAATCTGGAAATGCTGCAAAAATTCTTAAAATCGGGGGCAGGAGGCCGGACTCGGGATTTGAGGAGTTTTCTGTGGTAGAAGTCGAGATATCTGGCATACGCCTTACATATAAAATTTAGTGGGTTGACAAGATTGCGGTCTTATATATTAACTTATGCTTTTCTTAACTCGCTGCTATTTTGAGACAAATTTAGCATATCAGGTCTATTACCACAAATTATATTTACTTAACTGTAATGTATAAAATTATGCACCGCTCCCACTTTGCGTATACCGCTGTAAAATACGGTCAGTCGATTTTCGATGTTCGATTGACTCCACAGATGAATCTGGGAGCTTGAACCAGAGTCTAAAATTTTGATCTCTCCACTACGAGTGTCGGAAACTTGTATTCGTAAACGATATTAATTTTCCCAGAATCCTTCAAATCTCTGCGGTGCGAGATCTGAGTTAATAGAGTCTGTCCTCAAAAAGGCAGTGTGTTAACTTTTATTGTAACGGCCATACATCGTTTAATTAAGAGGTATGTTGTTCTTTATATCGAGTTGCTCAGGATGGCAATAAATAGTAGCTGCTAAATATTAGGCAATAAAAATCAATCAATTCATTTCATTGCAACACTTTTTTTTCCAAAGAGCTAAAAGGAGTTGGTTTGGCAAACATCAAAATTAATTTGTATCAGACGTTGATTTGGACAAGACAGTTGAGGGAAGGGTTTCATTATGCCACTCAATTTAAGAATTCGATCGTACAAAACGATCGCCCTAATATGTATTGCCTCGTTACTAATCAACGTGCTCGCGATCGAAAGCACGTACTCTCAGCAGAGCTGCCCAAAAGTGCAAACTTCAATTCAGATTATCGACGAAACTCAGATTATCAACAAAACGGGGAGGAAGATTTTTGGCACGTCCCTTGACACTTTGCAGGAGTCACATTTCAAGAACTATGTAACTATCCTTTCCAAACATATCTCTGCCAAGATTGACGATTGGGCGCAGTGCCACGGGGATTTGAAAAGTTCTCCAGAAGTCGAGCTTTTTTTCGTTAACCGTCCGCTGGTCAAATACCCTCGGCGGATCAAATCCACGACTGTGCCAATCGTAGTACCGTTCAACTTAGAGGGCACGCAATCTAATGGTACCAGGTATTTGGATAGTCCTTGGGTAAAACTCACGTTGGGCCGTTCGCCCACGATCGTTGTGCGTGCGGTGTTCCTGTGGAACGAACGACAGTTTCTGTTCGATCAGGCACTGATGTCGGGCATACGCGCCCCACCCACCAATCCTCTGCTTCCGATTGATCAGCCCATCTTCGAGCAATTTGTACAAGATTACATCGACTCTGTGCTGCTTGTACCGTCTCCAGAAGCCGAGTCTGTTGGCTTAGCCAGTATTTCAAAACGCTTGCCACCAGAAATCCTTTGGCTGTTTCGCAATTCGTGGCAAACTACGCGCGGTCCTTTCTCCGGGATCGTGGCCGGTGCTCTTAGATCCGCCGTTGGGAAGGCAGCGATCGGATATACCGATCTTACCAAGGCTCTCGTTGACCAATTTTTCGCGTCAGAAACGACTGAGATCCGCTACGAAAGCGTTCTCGATCTCAAAGACCTATTCACCCTCGATCGATACCGGATTAACGACCTTCTTCATTAAGGAAAAAAATTATGGCTTGGACATTTCTTCAAAAGACGACGTTAATTTGTATCAGACGTTGATTTGGACAAGAAAGTTGAGGGAAGGGTTTCATTATGCCACTCAATTTAAGAATTCAATCGCACAAGACGATCGCCCTAATATTCATTGCCTCCTTACTGATCAACGTGTTCGCGATCGAAAGCACGTACTCTCAGCAAAGCTGCCCAAAAGTGCAAACTTCAATTCAGATTATCGACGAAACGGGCGGCAGGCAGATTTCTGGCACCTCCTCCGTTGACACTTTGCAGGAGTCACATTTCAAGAACTATGTAACGACCATTTCCAAACATATCTCTGCCAAGATTGACGAAATATCGCAGTGCCACGGAGATTTGAAAAGTTCTCCAGAAGTCAAGCTTTTTTTCGTTTACCGTCGGCTCGTCAAGACTGCGCCCTTAGCACCGTTCAATTTAGAGCGTACAGAATCTAATGGTACCAGGTATTTGGATAGTCCTTGGGTAAAACTCACGTTCAGCCGATCGCCCAGGCTCGTTGTGCGTGCGGTGTTCCTATGGAGCGAACGACAGTTTCTGTTCGATCAAGCACTGATGTCGGGCATACGTGCCTCGCCCACCAATCCTCTGCTTCCGATTGATGAGCCAATCTTCAAGCAATTTGCACAAGATTACACGGACTCTGTGCTGCTTGCACCGTCTCCAGAAGCCCAGCCTGCCGCCCTAGCCAGTATTTCAAAGCGCTTGCCCCCGGAAATCTTTTGGCTGTTTCGCAATACGTGGCAAACCACCTTGATTCCGTTTTACATGTCAGTAGCCCGTGCTTTTGAATTAGCTGTTGGGAAGGCAGCGATCGGATATACCGATCTTACCAAGGCTCTGGTTGACCAATTTTTCGCGTCAGAAGCGACTGAGATCCGCTACGAAAGCCTTCTCGATCTCAAAGACCTATTCACCCCCGATCGATACCGGATTAACGACCTTCTTCGTTAAGGAAAAAAATTATGGCTTGGACTTTTTCTCAAAAGACGACGTTCACAGGTTTTACTACTGTCGCCGAAGAAACACAAATCCTTACCCTTTTGCAGACAGCATATAACGGTTCGTCCACAGCTAAGACTATGTTCGACAGTTGGATTAATGGCGGGAACACAATAGAGATACGATTCCAGCGGAACACTTTTCAAGCTGCTATTGGCAGGGGCATTGTTATAATAGATCCTTCGTATATTAGCGATGTGAGTTACATAAACGATACTGGCAAAGCAGTACCGTACTCGCTACTTGGTGCCCTACTTCACGAGCTTGGTCATGCGTTGACTGGAAAACAAGATAATGGTTCTAGCACTGACTACCAGGGGGATAACGTTCGCTATGTAAACCAAATCTGGAGCGAACTTGGTTTGGATAAGCAGATATCTTACATAGGGCAAGCCAAAGGCAATCTTCTTAGAGTTGGCTATGAGTATACAAACGGCGCGGCGATCGATGCCGCCAGAACTGAGGACGTTGACATGAGTTCGGCCGGACTCGGTATGTCGAACGACCTGCTGATCGGAGGGACATCCCCTAACATTCTTGAGTCTAGTGACGGCAATGACTTTTTGTTCGGCGGTGGTGGTGATGATGAGTTGAACGGAGGCGCTGGTAGAGACACCGGAGTTTATTTTGGGATGAAAGCTGACTACGACATCAAGAAAAATTCAGACGGTTCTTGGTCAGTTCGCAATGCACGCGGTGCAAAGGACGCTGGTTCAGATACGCTGAAAAACGTCGAATTCGTGCAGTTTGACGGTGGTAAGACATACGAACTTAAACAGGGTGGTCTTACCTTCCAAACCGATTTCGCTCTTGTGATCGACACTACAGGCAGCATGGGTTCATCGATAGGAAGAGTGAAGGCGCAGGCATCTTCACTTATTGATGCAGTATTCGCTGGCGGCGAAAAGGATGGTCGCATTGGGATAGTCGGGTTCAAGGACACTGCGCTTGGGCAACCGTCATCGGTTATTCTTCCATTTACAGATCAAGATGACTTTGCAGCCAGAAAATCCGCCGCACTTGCAGCAATAAATGGCATTACTGTAAGCGGTGGCGGCGACCTGCCGGAGACAGCCTTTGATGGGCTTCGTGTTGCGCTAGACGGGTCTATGGGGCAATGGAGGTTTGGCGCAGGCGTGCTTCGGATCGCTCTATTTACAGACGCAGCAGCGAAAGACGGCGCCCTAGCTGGCCAAGTGAACGCCCTTGCTAGTAGTATTGGAGCCACGATAGGAGCGCGTTCCTCAGTGGCGGGAGCGGGCGGCTCAGTCGATACCTTTAACCTGACATTGGGAGGTGACGGTTCGAGCGGTACACAACAACTACTTAACCCAAGTGACCCCAACGCTAATCCCCCTTTCCCATTTGTGCCATCCGACGATCCCATCACTCCTGACCCAACGACTGCACAAGTGCAGATATTTACAATATTTACTGGCCCTAATGGTGTTGATACGTCTGCCCTTGAGGGCATAGCAAACACCACCGGAGGCGACTTCCTTAAGGCCTCGACGGATCAGGACTTGGTGAACATCTTGCTCAACATCATCAATTTACCGCCCGGGTCTGTGAACACTCCTCCCACAGCAGTAAATGATAAGGTCACAACGAACCAGAACCTCGCTGTTAGTATAAATGTTTTAGCTAACGACAGCGACCCCAATAAAAATGTCATAACCATAAAGGCATTTGACAGCGTTTCTACGAAAGGAGGTAGCATTGTTCTTGATAATCGCGGTACGCCTGGTAACTTTACTGACGATCGATTAGTTTACACTTCTTTAACGACCTTTAGCGGTAGTGACAGTTTCACTTATACGATTAGCGATGGAACTGGTACAGCTACGGCTTCTGTTTTTGTTGAAGTCGGCGTTGACCTGGACGGCAGTAATGGGACAGATGGACTAACAGGGACACCAGGAGACGATCGCCTTAATGCAGGTAATGGGAAAAGAACGCTTATTAACAGGAATGCGGTGTTTTTAGGAGATGGTAACGACTCGATCAGCGCCGATGTAGACTCTCCAAACCGTGCCATTGAGAACTTCAACTTTATTGGAACTGGTGATGGTAACGACACAATCACTAGCACTGGCATCCTTTACAACGAGGGTATCATTAATACTGGCAGTGGTGATGACTATATCTTTGTTGATGGTTGCACTTGTACCGGATATGGCATTTATAACAACGGCGGTAACATTAATACTGGTGATGGTAACGACTCCATTATTGCTAATCAAGGCTTTGAGTCAGCCGCCAATAGCAGTGGAAGTGTGTTTTTAGGAGCGGGCGAAGACTATATCAAGGGTTTTGGGAGTGGTGATTTTTATGGCGGAAGCGGTAATGACACACTAGAATTAACGCCAGGAAGTTATACCGTTGGGATATCGGACACGTCGAGGACTTTCACCAAAGGTGACAAACTTTTGATAACTTCCGAGTTTGAAAAACTCATAGCTGGTAGTACAACGTATGACTTCACCAGTTTGACGGCTGGTCAGACAATTGTTATCGTCTAGCAGTCTATTTGGAAGTAGGGACAGCTAGCTATGAAAAAAGTTTTGCTGTCCTGAAAGAGCCTTAATTCTTAACTGATACAGCATATTCCATATATATTTGGTACACACAATCTGATCTCCCGTGTAAGGTGCGTCGCCACCCGTACTTCAGCAAGTTATATCCAATATCTAGCAGTGACGCACCCTACAGACCGCTAAGAGGGCCCAAGCCCAACAACGTCCGCGAATATGAGAGCTCGATCCGCTATATTAACTTATGCTTTTGTTAAATCGCTGCTGTTTTGAGAGAAACTTAGCATATCAAGTCTGCTGCCGCTCATTATCTTGGCTCTCCTGGGTTTATGGTGGATACGGTATCAGACACAACTGTTCGCGATTCTGTGATGCTCTCTTCGTCAAGGATATGCGGTTTGTTTATCACATGCAGCCATCCTACTTGGCAGATACCGCTGTACAATACGGTCAAGACACCAACAAATATGGGGTGCATCTTACTTTGGCGAATATATCCGTAGGGGCGAAGCATGACCGCAGTCAGTAGGGGATTATAACTAATAACTTATATGCGGTCATGCTTCGCCCTCTTCAAAAGTGAGATGCACCCCAAATATGTCCTGATCGAGATTTTAAATCAAATTTAATATGCTAATTCTACACCCGCTTTTAGATTTCACGGACTATTTTATGGACTCCGATCGGGGGTCGATCGACTCTAGCCCCAGTTATTGGTACGAAGGGCATTGCCCTCAAAGTGCGGATCTGCTGAGATTGCCACGTACTCGAATGTCTGAAGAAATCGCCAGGGGTTTGATGCAGTACCTTGCTGCTGACGATTCCTACGATCGCGAGGGGAAGATGTACGGCATCTTGCTCGTGGAAATGCCTTGGGGGGAACAGCGAATTCTCAAAGCATTTTCTGGGTTGCTGAACGGTTCTAGCGTTGTTGACGGGTGGGTGCCACCGATTCCGGGGCGATCGCGAGTTGCTTTGACAGAAGCGCGCACGCTGGCCCAATTGGAGGCGATGAAACAGGAACTGATTGCACTGAATCAACTCCCGCAGCGACAGGAATATGCAGCCTTATTGAGCGAATTTGAATTGCAATTGCAAGTTTTGAATGCGCGGCACCGCAATTGCAAGCAGCAGCGAGACGAACAACGTCAGCTAAGCAGTCAAACTCTCGCAGGAGACACACTCTTAATAGCCCTGGAAAAACTAAATCAAGAAAGCCGTTTGGAGGGAATTGAATGCAGGCAATTAAAACGGCAGCGGGATGCAATATTGCAGCCTCTAAAAAAGATCGTTGAAGCTGCCAATGAGCGGATGCGGGTGCTCAAACAAGGGCGAAAAGAACTTTCCCGCCAACTTCAGGCCGAGATGCACGCAGCTTACACTCTGGTGAATTTTTTGGGAAAATCGCGATCGATCCAGGAATTGATGCCAACTAATTCTATTCCGACTGGCACCGGCGACTGCTGCGCGCCAAAATTGCTGCACTGCGCGGCAGCAAACAATCTGAAACCGCTAGCAATGGCTGAATTTTGGTGGGGGCCGCCATCGGGTGACAAAGTTCCGGGAGAGTTTTATGGTGCTTGTAGCGATCGGTGTCAGCCGTTGATGGGTTTTTTGCTGTCAGGATTGCCACAAAATCCAATTGTTTCGGGGCCGAAAGCTTACCCGGCTTTTACATCGTCAGCTAATAGCAAAAGTCTGTCAAAAGCTTCATCGAAAAAAAGTGTAAATCAGTCTTTTAATGGTGGCATCGAATCCCGCCCGACAAGTCAGACTTTTAGGGGCGGGCTAGAAGCCCACCCCACAACTCATCAAAACAATCATGGTGGAACGGGCATCTTGCCCGTTACCGATCGCTCTTGGGGCGCGCCAGATGCCCAACCCCTACTCCCCACAACNGGGGCGCGCCAGATGCCCAACCCCTACTCCCCACAACTCATCAAAACAATCATGGTGGAACGGGCATCTTGCCCGTTACCGATCGCTCTTGGGGCGCGCAAGATGCCCATCCCACAAATCTCAAAAAATTTGCTGGAACGAGCATCTTGCCAGTCACCAATCCCCAGGAAATGCTGCCAATTGTTTATGAAGACAAATGGTTAATTGCAGTCAACAAACCCTCAGGCTTGCTGTCAGTTCCAGGTCGTTATCTGGAAAATCAAGATAGCGTTTTGAGTCGCTTGCAAAACTTGTTACAGGACGGGTTAGAACTGACGGCGGTGCATCGGTTAGATTTAGCAACATCTGGGATTTTGTTGCTGGCGCGGGACAAAGAAACCAGCAGTCAACTAAGCCTGCAATTTGAGAAACGGCGGGTTCACAAAGTTTATGAAGCAGTGCTTTCGGGGACTGTCAACATAGAGGCGGGGACGATCGCACTCCCGGTAAAAAAAGACCCGAAAAATTCCCTGGTTCAGCAAGTTAATTTGGAGTGCGGAAAACCCAGCATTACTAGGTTTCAGGTAATGGCGAAGGAGGGAAATTGTACTCGCGTCGAGTTTTTGCCGCTGACGGGGCGCACGCATCAATTGAGGGTTCATGCAGCGGATGTTCGAGGGTTGGGAATACCGATTTTGGGCGATCGACTTTACGGATGTCGCGCCCCTGCGAACCGACTGCACTTGCACGCGCGGGAACTCTCCTTTGAGCATCCGCAGTTGGGTTCAAGGCTCAGCTTACAGGTGGCGACGCCATTTTGATCGCGCGGGCGATCGCAAGTCCGATAGTGCGATCGCCCGAAAGTAAAATAACAAGTTATCTCGCCTCTGTTTAGGAAACCTGAAAATGCTACAGACTCCCACGAAAACCCTTACCCTAGAAGAGTTTCTGAATCTGCCGGAAACGGAACCCGCCAGCGAATACATTAATGGACGCATCATCCAAAAACCAATGCCACAAGGAGAACACAGTGCAATTCAGACAGAATTGCCACCTGCCATTAACTCGGTGCTAAGATCCCAGAAGATTGCCCGAGCTTTCTGTGAACTCCGTTGCACTTTTGGTGGGCGATCGATTATACCCGATGTTTCGATATTCTTGTGGAACAGGATTCCTCGCCAGGAAAATGGTGCAGTGGCTAATGTTTTCTCAATTGCTCCAGATTGGACGATAGAAATTCTTTCGCCCGACCAAAGCCAAACAAAGGTAACTAAAAATATTCTACATTGCTTGGCTCGCGGAACGCAAATGGGCTGGCTGATTGACCCCTCCGAGCAATGTGTATTTGTTTATTTGCGCGATCGACCAACAGCATTTTTTGACGAACCAGATGTACTGTTACCAGTGCCAGAATTTGCCAGAGAATTCAATCTGACAGTTAAAGGTTTATTTAGCTGGCTGCTGGATTAACTAAAAGTTTCGCAATAGTTCACCAAGATATTTGATATTAAAGCCCTCGTCTGCCGCCGGCGGTTGATAGTACGCAGTGATATACGCAGGCTATATCCGTAGGGTGTATCACTGCGTACCTTAGCAATAAATACGCCCATTGATATTTGTTGGCAAGTCCTGTTTAAGTTATCTTGAAAAGCGATCGAACTCCGATTGCTCACATTATTCAGTAAAGGACAGATCGAGATTATGACAACTCAAACAACATCTTCACTCCTCCTGAGTCCCTTCAAATTGGGAGATTTATCCTTAAAAAACCGGGTAGTCATGGCACCCATGACGCGATCGAGAGCCGGTGAAACGCGGATGCCCAACGCTTGGATGGCCGAGTATTACGCTCAGCGGGCCAGTGCTGGTTTGATCCTGACAGAAGCTACGGTGATTTCTTCTCAAGCTAACGGTTGGCTGAATACGCCCGGTATTTATTCAGACGAGCAAGCCGAAGCTTGGAAACAAGTTGTAAATGGGGTTCATGCCCGCGAAACACCAATTTTCATGCAGCTTTGGCACTGCGGGCGGGCTTCTCACAGCAGTTTTCAGGAAAACAATCAATTGCCAGTTGCACCATCTGCCATCAAAATCAATGGAGAAGGCATTCATACCCCTGCGGGCAAACAACCCTACGAAACTCCCCGCGCTCTAGAAACAGATGAAATCTCGATCGTTGTGGAAGATTATCGCCAGGCCGCAGAACGGGCAAAAATGGCGGGTTTTGACGGTGTAGAAATTCACGGTGCTAACGGATATTTAATTGACACTTTCCTTCAATCCAAAACTAATCAACGCACAGATTCCTATGGCGGTACAGTTGAAAATCGCTACCGTTTTCTCAAGGAAATTGTGGAGGCAATTCTGACAGTATTCCCTGCCAACCGAGTTGGAGTTCGACTTTCTCCCAACGGTGTTTACAATGATATGGGTTCTCCCGATTATCGCGAAATTTTTCTGTATATTGCAGGTCAGTTAAATGTCTACGGTTTAGCTTACCTTCACCTTGTGGATGGTTTAGCTTTTGGCTTTCACGAATTGGGAACGCCGATGATGATAGGAGAGTTTCGCGATGTATTTTCCCAGCCGCTGATTGGTAACTGCGGATACAATCAAGAACTAGCCCAAACAGCTTTGAGCAACAAAGTTGCGGATTTAATTGCTTTTGGTCGGGATTTTATCAGCAATCCGGATTTAGTAGAGCGTTTTGCTGGCGGTTGGCCGCTCAATCCGCCTGCGGTCGTCGGCGTCTGGTATTCTTTTGGGCCTGAAGGTTATATTGACTTTCCTACTTATCAGGAATCAGCAGCTATTTCTTAGACTGTTGAGCAAAAAGCTGACTGTAAGAGAATTTTTGGGCGGAGTGAACGTCCGGGCTGTTTCCTCCACCCAATGTGTAATGTGCGTCGTTTCCGGCTGCGAGAAAAGTGTTTTAATAAAGAGAAATAGAAATCATTTCTAGCCGGAGTTCTCCGCACGATTTATGATAGATGAAGTTGTTGATTTCACCCAAACTGTCGATTTAACCAATTGCGATCGCGAACCGATTCAAATTCCAGGGCTGATTCAGCCCCACGGGGTGCTGTTGGTTTTGCAGGAGCCTGACTTGAAGATTGTCCAGGTCAGCAATAACGCGTTGGCTTTGCTAGGTCAACAGCCCCAAGATCTGTTGGGCAAACCGCTATTAAACTTACTCGCTCCCCAGCAGATTAATGCAATTCGGCAGTGCTTAAGCGAAGACTTTGAGTATGTGAATCCGTTAGATATTTCTCTAAAAGCTAAAACAAAATTACTTCAGTTTGATGGCATTGTTCATCGCTGCAATACCATAATCTTTTTAGAATTGGAACCAAAAAAGAAAAGACCAAAAACAGACTTTTTCCATTTTTACCAGCGATTAAAAGGAACGATTACTAAAATTCAAAAGGCTCCAACCTTGCTGGAGATGTGCGAGGTTGTAGTTAAAGAAGTGCGAAAAATCACTGGATTCGATCGCGTTATGGTATATCAATTTGATGCCGCAGGATCCGGACGGGTGATTGCAGAAGATCGGGTAGAAACGCTAACGCCTTATCTGGGCTTGCACTATCCGCCCAGCGACATTCCCCAGCAAGCGAGACAGCTTTATACCCTCAACTGGCTGCGGTTAATTCCCGACTCCACCTATGAGCCTGTGGCGTTAGTGCCAGCGCACAATCCCTTAGACTCGCGCCCGACGGATTTGAGTTTATCGGTGCTGCGGAGCGTGTCTCCCGTACACTTGGAATACCTCAAGAATATGGGTGTATCAGCCTCCATGTCTATTTCACTGATCCAAGACCAAAAACTATGGGGGCTGATTGCTTGCCATCATTCGACGCCGAACTATGTGCCCTATAGCGTGCGAACCATGTGCGAGTTTGTGGGGCAGGTAATGTCGATCGAACTTGCAAACAAACAAGATCGTGAAGACTTAGACTACAAAATGACATTGAAGTCGCTCCAAAGCAAGTTTGTAGAATCGCTATCTCAGTCAAAAAGCTTCTGGGATGGATTAGTTCAACTCAACTCGAACCTGCTAGATCTGGTGGGTGCGACGGGAGTGGCGGTTTGCGCGGGAGAACAAGTTATTTGTATTGGTGAAACGCCGCCAGAAGCTGAAATTCCTGCCCTGCGGGAATGGATTAAAAGCCAAATTCAACACAACCTGTTTCAAACCCGATCGCTATCTGAAATTTATCCAACCGCAGAGTCATTTAAGAGCGTTGCGAGTGGACTGTTAGCATTAGAAATTTCCAAAGTCAACAAAAATTATATACTCTGGTTCCGTCCAGAAGTGATTCAAACAGTCAACTGGGGCGGCAACCCGAACAAACCTGTCGAAGTCACAATCGATCGCGAGATGCGGTTGTCTCCTCGCAAATCCTTTGAACTCTGGCAACAAACGGTGCAGGGCTGCTCGTTACCTTGGAAGTCCTGCGAGATCGAAGTCGCCACCGAACTGTGCAGCCTGATCGTCGGGATTATCCTCAGTCAGGCAGATGAAATGGCAAAGATTAATCTAGAATTGGAACGCAGTAACACTGAACTAGATGCCTTCGCTTACGTCGCATCCCACGATCTCAAAGAACCGCTGCGCGGCATTCATAACTATTCCAATTTCTTGATAGAAGATTACGGGGAGGTGTTGCACGAGGATGGCATCGCTAAATTGCAAACGCTGGTGCGCCTAACCCAACGCATGGAAGATCTGATTAACTCTCTGCTACACTATTCTCGGCTGGGACGCACCGAACTTTCGCGCCAACCCACAAATCTCAACGATTTAGTGCGACAGTCGATCGACATTTTAAAGATCGGCGGGCCTCCGCAAGCGATCGAGTTTCGCACTAAATCGTTGCCGACAATTGCCTGCGATCGCACTCAAATCAGCGAGTTATTCACCAACCTGATTAGTAACGCGATTAAATATAATAATAAAACCGAGAAATGGGTGGAAATTGGTTTGATCGAATCAGAATCCGCGAGCAGTAAAGACCCGAGTTTATATACCTTTTATGTGCGAGATAACGGCATTGGCATCCCCCAAAAGCATTTGGAGCGAGTTTTTCAGATATTCAAGCGACTCCACGCACAAGACGAATATGGTGGCGGTACAGGGGCAGGTTTGACGATCGTCCAAAAAATTGTCGATCGACACGGGGGAAAAATTTGGGTAGAATCGACGCCCGGTGAGGGCAGCACGTTTTACTTCACATTGTCAGCAGCGGTCAAACCATGACCGGATATTCAGCGATGCGTGCTATGCAACTCCCTCCCTTGCTGATCGTTGAAGACAGCGACGAAGACTTTGAAGCGTTCCAACGTTACCTACACCCATCTTTTTCGCAAATCCCCGTCTATCGCTGCACTAATGGCGATCGGGCCCTGGCGTTTCTCTACCGCACCGAACCCTACACCAATCCTAACACTGCTCCGCGTCCGGGACTGATTGTGCTAGACCTCAACTTACCGGGAACGGATGGGCGAGAGGTACTATATAAAATAAAACAGGATCGTAATTTGAAAAAGATTCCGGTGGTTGTTTTCACCACATCTAACAATCCCAAAGACATCGCAGCCTGCTACGAACAAGGAGCGAACAGCTATATCATCAAACCTATGGATTTTAAGCTGTTGAAGCGAAGTATTCAGACGTTGTTGAGCTACTGGTTTGAAATCACGATGCTCCCTGTTCAGTCTCCGGAGGAAGACCAATTATGAGTCAAGTTGAGCGCACTGTTTTGATTGTGGAGGATAACCGTGATCTATCCCAACGGCAGAATCAGGTGGGCGCTGAGCCTGGGGAAAGTGTTTTATAATGCGATCGGGCAAGCGATGCGGATGTCGGGCGTAGATTTGGATATCACCGATCGCAAGCACACCGAGGAAGCACTGCGTCACAGTGAAGAGTTTAGAAAACGGGTGTTAGACAGCAGCAGCGACTGCATCAAAGTGCTGGATCTGGATGCACGACTTTTATACATAAATACAGGAGGGATGTGCCTGTTGGAGATCGACGATCTCACCCCCTATTTGAACGCGGAATGGCTCTGTTTTTGGCAAGATGAAGCTCGGGAAGAGGTGGAAGCTGCGATCGCGGCGGCGAAGGCAGGAGAAGTGGCTAGATTTCAGGGCTTTTGTGCCACCGCCAAAGGCACGCCAAAATGGTGGGATGTCGTGTTAGCACCGATCCGGGATGTGGCAGGCCAAGTTGTACAAATCTTATCGACTTCGCGGGATATCACCGATCGCAAACAAGCGGAAATCGAACGCGATCGCATTCTGCAATTAAAACAAGCTGCCCTGGCCGAATCGGAAAGAGTTAACCGCATCAAAGACGAGTTTCTGGCGGTGCTTTCTCACGAGTTGCGATCGCCCCTCAACCGGATCTTAGGCTGGACGAAGTTGCTGCAAACTGGCAGGCTGAATGAAACCAAAACTGTAGCAGCGTTAGCGACGATCGAACGGAATGCCCTGGCACAGGCTCAATTAATTGACGACTTGCTCGATATGGCTCGCGTGCTGCGCGGCAAACTGAGTTTGAATGTGACTGCTGTCAATTTGTTGTCTACCATTGAATCTGCGATCGAAACAGTGCAGACTGCCGCCACCGCCAAGTCAATTCTGATTCATCACGTGCTATCCAATATCGGGCAAGTGTCTGGGGATGCGGTTCGCCTCCAGCAAATTGTCTGGAATTTGCTTTCCAACGCTGTCAAGTTCACTCCCAAGGGTGGACGAATAGACGTTCGATTAGAGTTAGCAGACAACCAAGCGCAGATTGTGGTAACAGATACGGGTAAAGGCATCAATCGAGACTTTTTGCCCTACATCTTTGAGTCTTTCCGTCAAGAAGATGCTTCTGTTACTCGCAAACACGGGGGGCTAGGGTTGGGACTGGCGATCGTTTATCAACTGGTAGAAGCCCACGGCGGAACAATCAAAGCTGACAGTTTTGGGGAAGGAAAAGGAGCCACTTTTAGAGTCAGCCTGCCGCTGCTGAACGTCAAAACAGGGGAAAATCCGGACAAGTTATTAGAAGCAGAACAGGATCTCAGAGGCATCCGAGTGTTGGCAATTGATGACGAGGCAGACAGCCGGGAAGTAATCGGCGCATTCCTGGTTATGGCTGGAGCGGAGGTGATGACAGTTGCATCTGCGGCTGAATTTATGGTAGCCCTAGAGTCGTTTGTGCCGGATGTTTTGGTGAGCGATATTGGAATGCCAGAAGTCGATGGCTACAGTTTGATCGGATATGTGCGTTCTCTATCACCGGAGCGGGGGGGACTGATCCCGGCGATCGCATTGACTGCCTATGCTGGAGAAATCAACCACCAACAAGCTCTGGCAGCAGGCTTTCAGAGGCACATTTCCAAGCCTGTGGAGCCAAATCTATTGGTTGGGGCGATAGCTGATTTACTGAGCAAATAGCTATGAAAACATCAGCCATAAATTGAGCATATCTTGATAACTTATTTCTCAATAATAGCTCATACCTAATACTTTTAACAAGACCATTTCCGACTACCTTTACCTTTCAATGCGTTCAAGTTCTTCCCTCATATATATCATGTTCGCAGTGCGGACTTAAGTCCGCAAAAACGGTTCGTAGTGCGGACTTAAGTCCGCAAAATGCACTCCGATTCCGACTGAAGTCGGCACTACGAACTTATCTCCCGACTGAAGTCGGCACTACGAACTTATCTCCCGACTGAAGTCGGCACTACGAACTTATCTCCCGACTGAAGTCGGCACTACGAACTTATCTCCCGAATCTCCGAAAATGGGCTAGGAGTGTCGATCGGCAACCTAGAAAGTTGAGATTCACAACGTTTGGGCCTATCCTATTAACCTGAGGGCATCTGAAAACATCCGAGCTGCTAGCTCAGCTTTTGAGATGCCCCAAAATAATCAATAGCCAAGCATTTTTAAGAAAATGGCACAAAATCACAAGTCAACGGTTATCATCACCGGCGCATCCTCCGGCGTCGGCTTGTACGGCGCCAAAGCCCTTGCAGACAAAGGATGGCACGTAGTCATGGCCTGTCGCGACGTGCGAAAAGCCGGAGACGCCGCTCAAGAGTTGGGCATACCTCAAGGTAGTTTCACGATTATGCACATTGACTTGGGCGATTTGGAAAGCGTGCGCCGATTTGCTCGGGAATTCAAATCAAGCGGCAGGCCTCTAGACGCTTTGGTGTGCAACGCAGCTATCTATCTGCCTTTGATTAAGGAACCGCTGCGGAGCCCTGAAGGTTACGAGTTGACGATGACTACCAATCACCTCGGTCATTTCCTGCTGTGCAATCTGATGATGGATAGCATGAAACCTTCCTATTATCAAGATGCGAGAATCGTGATTTTGGGAACTGTGACTCACAATCCAGACGAGTTGGGTGGAAAGATTCCGCCGCGTCCTGATTTGGGCAAGTTTGAGGGTTTTGAAGCGGGTTTCCAAGATCCGGTTTCGATGGTAGATGGGAAGCAGTTTGAACCTGTCAAGGCTTACAAAGATAGCAAAGTTTGCAACGTGCTGACGATGCGGGAATTGCACCGCCGCTTTCACGAATCGACGGGGATTAATTTCACTTCGCTGTATCCGGGATGCGTGGCGGATACGCCACTTTTCCGCAATCACTATCCTTTATTTCAGAAACTTTTCCCGCTGTTTCAGAAGAATATCACCGGCGGTTATGTGTCGCAGGAGTTGGCGGGCGAAAGGCTGGCAATGGTGGTTGCAGATCCAGAATACAAGCAATCTGGGGCTTATTGGAGTTGGGGAAATCGTCAGAAAAAAGATGGTAAGTCTTTTGTGCAGAAGGTTTCTCCGCAGGCGCGCGATGATGAGAAAGGTGAGCGGATGTGGGAGTTGAGCGCTAAGTTGGTGGGATTGGCTGACGGAGCTCCCATGGGTGCTGCTAGTGCGAGCCGCCCTGCATAATTAGGTTTGTAGTGAGGACTTTAGTCCTTCTTCTTGCGGACTAAAGTCCTCACTACGAACCTTGACGCACACAGGTTTGTAGTGAGAACTTCAGTCCTTCTTCTTGCGGACTAAAGTCCTCACTACAAACCTGTAGTTTGTGGGATGGGCGTCCCGCCCGTCTTTAAAGGACGGGCGGGACGCCCATCCCACAATAATTAAAATTCTAAGTTATTTAATTCGCGCTCCTAAGTTATTTAATTCTCATTCCTTACCAGGAAAAATTGGTTTAAATCCCCAAGCCTTGTAGGGAGAAATTAAAAAAAGACGATTGATTGCTCGACTCCTCTTCCTTTCCGGTAGAGGTCTCCCTCCTTTCGTCAAGTCAACTGTCAACCTGTATGCTGTCAACTGTCAACTGTCAACTGTCAACTGTCAACTGTCAAAGATATTTTTGCGGATCTGCATCCGGTTGCTGCGTAAGTTTTGGCGGAGGAACCAAAAGGTCGATCGACCTTTTGGTTTTTAGCCGTTGGGAAATTCTTGGCAGTGCCCGGTGTTGCCTTTTTTTCGGTTAAGATTAATTGTTAGTTTAGGGTGCGCTGGTTCCTTAAAATATTTTCACCCAATCTAGCGAGATAATAATTATATCATATGAACTGTAGATCGCAAAAATTATTTTTAATTGCTGGAATCTTTGGCTTAGTTTGGTTGGGAAAACCGACGAAAACATCCGCGAGCAACGTTGAAATTTTGACTTCAAATGTTGAGGATTTGGCAACAGTCCGCAGCGGAGCCGATCGACCTTTACGAACCAACGACACGAATCTTGACACCCGGGAAGACTTGCCGGCCACTGAGTCCGATCGATCGACTTTGGCACCAATTCTACCTGCGGAAACTCCCGATTTACAGCCAGAAGCTGCCAATTCTGTCGATCGCACATTCGCCACGAACGATCGAGAAACTCAGCTTTCTAACCGAGATCAAAAGCTAAAAGAAAATATAGGTATCGATCGAGATTCGCAACTGAGCCAACTGCCCAACCCAATTCAACCCAGAGAGCCGGAATTGCCTGCACCAATAGCCCCGCAACCGCCGCCGCCGTCTCCCCTCCAACCAACTCCCCCAACACCAGTTCCCGGCGATTCCAGACCGGGGATTCCGGGTACAATTCGGGTTTTGCGGTTTGAATTTGAGGGAAACACAGCTTTTAGCGATCGCGAACTCGCAGCAGTTACGCAACAGTTTGCGGGGCGCGACATCACCTTTGCCGAACTGATCGCAGCAGAAGGGGCAGTGACTCAAAAATACGTAGCAGCAGGATACATCAATTCCGGCGCTGTAATTCCCGCCAACCAAACATTTCCCAGAGAAGGAGGTGTGGTGAAAATTCGGATTGTCGAAGGCGGATTAGATGAAATTCAGATTAGTGGAAACAGGCGTTTAAATGCCAATTACGTGCGATCGCGCTTGGAACGTGTCACCAGGCGGCCATTGAATCGCGATCGGCTGCTGGAAGCGTTGCAAATGCTGCAACTCGACCCCTTAATTGCCAATATTTCGGCAGAATTGCAAGCTGGAAGCCGCCCGGAAAACAGCCGTTTAGAAGTGCGGATTAAAGAAGCAGACAGCTTCAGCGGCGAAGTTTTTCTAGACAACAATCGATCGCCCAGCGTGGGCAGTTTTCGGCGCGGCGCGCGCATCAATCAAGCGAATTTGCTCGGTTTGGGCGACGGATTAGAGCTATCCTACGCTAACACCGACGGCAGCAACGAATTCAACGGCAGCTACACAGTCCCCGTCAACGCGCGCAACGGCACGATTCGGTTTGCTGCGAGTGCTGCGAGCACTAACGTGATCGAGGAACCGTTTGATGCTGCGGAAATTGAGGGGAAATCGCGAACTTACGAGTTAACTTACCGCCAGCCGATCGTCGAAAAGCCCGATCGCACTTTGGCTGTGGGAGTAACTTTTTCGCGCCAAGAAAGCGATACATTCCTGTTGGGAGAAAGATTTGCGCTGTCAGCGGGAGCAAACGAGCGCGGCGAAACGCGGGTTTCGGCGGTGCGGTTTTTTCAAGAATACGTGCAGCGGAATTCCCGACAAGTGCTCGCAGCGCGATCGCAGTTTTCCATCGGTACCAATTTTTTGGGTGCTACTGCGAACGATAGCGGCCCTGACAGTCGCTTCCTGGCGTGGCGCGGACAAGCGCAGTACGTGAGGCTGCTAGCGCCGGAAACCTTGCTAATAGTGCGTTCCGACATTCAGTTCGCCGATCGCCCGCTGCTGTCCCTCGAACAAATCGGGATCGGCGGCGTGCAAAGCGTGCGCGGATACCGGCAGGATTTGTTGTTAACTGATAGCGGTGCGATCGCATCTGCGGAAGTGCGTATTCCAATTTGGCGCGTCCCGAAGGTCAAAGGATTGTTGCAGGTGGCTCCATTTATCGATTTGGGGGTAGGCTGGAACCATTCTGGCGAAAAAGCTAATCCTGATTCTGACAAGCTTCTGGGTGCTGGTGTGGGGTTGGTGTGGCAGATGGGCGATCGGTTTAATATGCGCTTAGACTATGGTATTCCCTTGATTAATGTCCGAGGGGGCGATCGAACTTTTCAGGAAAAAGGCATCTATTTTCGGATTAATTACTTTGCTTTCTAAATTGTGGGTTGCGTTGAGTGCGATCGAAACCTAATCTTCGCTTCGCCCAACACTTCAGCAACAGAAGAAGATTTTGGTGGGTTTACCAAAATCTTCTGACCATCTGCCTCTTCGACTTGTTAGCCCTCTACTGAAGACTCAATTAGATTTGGACAAATTTCATGGCAATTATATTTGTGAGAGTATTCCAAGTACTTTTGGAACGACCGAAAGAAGCCGCGCTTGACCGTGCTTCGGCTTTATATGTATCCCAAAGGCGATCGACAAGCATCATTCCATATTTCTCCCACAATTCTTCCACAGGACTGATCCACTGACCATCTTTAATCAAAAGACGGAAAGCTGCTAAAACAGGCATCACAAACGGTGGTGCAACAGTAAGGTTAAAGGTTCGCCCTGTAATCAAAGTAGATGGTTGATTACTGCATCCACTGACTTTAGAGATGACAATCTTTTTGCCATTGCTACTGTGCCCATTCAGAGCTTGATGAGTCTCCATAACTTTTTCCTCCAACCACAAAATTTCAGGTAACAAAGGGAGAATATGTTCGTAATTTTTGTTACTCCATTTACTTACAAGAGAACCCTTGCCCGTATAGGCAGTTATGGGATGACTCTCTTTTCTGAAATCAAACAGCTCATTATTCAGCAAAGCAAGTCGTTGAACAAGATCCACGACAGTGTATTTTGGAGCATTATCTGGGTTATCCTCAAATTCATTTGGCTTGAAAATCACATTTTTGCGATATTCTGGAGGTAAATGCTTTTCAATTGCCTGCCAGTCCCCTTCAAGATTCTTTAGTGCATAATCTGGCACTGCCTTGGATAGATTTCTGGCACGACTAATACTTGCAACATTCTCTTCATCAACCCCAACTGCTACCGTGACTTGAACATGAGCTTCGTGAATAGTTGGATAATTTTCTCCTCGCTTGTGCTTCCCATATAGAGCGTGCATCAGAGCCTTGTAGGTGTGTCCTCCATTAAGAACACCGTGCCCCAGAAAGTCTTCTGTTTCTTCGTTCGGCTCATTGTATATGATTCGGACTTTAAAGTCTCCGCCCTCAACTCGTTTCGCTTGAAGGGAGTCAACAACCAGCATAATTCCGTTGTTGTTATAGATAAACTGCTGCGGTTCTAACCTTAAGGTTTCTAGCATAGCCTTTGCAGGCTTTGCAGTCAGGTCAGCATTCCTAGCATTTGGTCCGAAAGGAAAACCTTGTGGTAAATCTTTAACTGCTAATGTTAAAGACCAAAGCTGCCGCTTATCGTCGCTATCTTGAAACACGCGACAGGCAGATTTGGCAGAGAATTGAACTTGCTGCTTATCTTTCATAATTCACTTTTCCTTTGTTCAACAGAACGATTAATTAGGTTCAACAGAACCTATCTACTAATCTAGCACAGATTTTTGAAAAGGCAAGCCTAGTAAATATCCTCTTTTAGCCAACTCACAAAAATTAGAGAGCTAATTGTATGGCAGTTGGGGTGCAATACTGGATATAATCGAAGCATCCATCTTTGCCAGTTGACGTTGAAGAATACTCAGATGATCTGTATCCAGTAAATATTTCATAGCTCATCTTGAGCTTTGAGGAGAGACTCATCCCCTTGGCGAATCGCTCGTCCATAGGCAAGTAGCTCCTCAAAGGCAGGTTCATCTTTGAAAGACCCTATAATTTGCTGCAACCAATTCGTCGGTTGAGAAGCTACAATTTGGTTCTGCAACTGGGCGATCGCTGCTTCCACTACTGCAAGCCGTTTCTCTAAAGAAGTGTTAATTGCCATTTGAGTTTCCCTAGTTAATCCTTTCACCACGGGAGGTACTGAACTTGACCTTCCAACTCTCCCTCCTGACTGCACTCTACAAGGACAAGAATGTCCTCAATCACTCGTCCGATCGGAGCATCCGTGCTAATTTCGATCACCCCTGGCATCGGCTGACTTTGCCTCACTCGATCGTAGGCATAGCGAGTAATCGTAGCGACATCGTGAGTCAGCAGAATACGCCCTTCCTGCGCTGCCCACTCTAAGACGGTTGGATCATCTTTCCCTGACAGCCCAACATCTTGTACGCGAACGATGTCGAGCTTTAGGTTACGGCGAAATAACCCTCGAACGATCGTATTGTCGAAGTTTTCATCAGCAAGAAATTTTAACATGGTTCTTGCGCTGTTTTGCGGGCAAGCAGGCGATCGCGCAAGCCTTGTGGGTCGAATTTTGCTTGATTCATAGTGCGAATCTCTTGCGATTGCTGCCGTCGCTGTTGCAAGTACGCTTCTACTTCCGATTCGTGCTTGAGATAGAAGGCGATCGTGGCATAAACGTCAGCTAGATTCAGAGACGGATAGCGATAAACAGTTTCTTCTGCGGTCGCGCCCTGCTGAAAAACACCGATTACAGTATCTAATGTAACGCGAGTTTTGCCGACGAGAATCACACCATCTTCATTTGCATTTAAAGGAGCCCGTTCAGCTACGATTGTCAGTGTCATAAGCATCTTCAAATTCAATATCCCAATAGTAGCAAATCCACTCGTCGCGCTTCCAACATTGCAGCCACGTCCTCATCTGTCGGTGCGGGTTGGTCTGTCTTTAGCAAGCCTCGCATCCGCTGAATCGCACCAGAACGATCGCCCCTGGTAACTGGCGGATATTGCAAGGACTCAATGATGGCGCTCACTAACGCAAGGCGATCGCTCGGTGGCAGTTTAAAGACGTGCTCCTTGACTTCTTGTAGCAACATAGACGGCTCCTAAGATTGAAGGTGTCTACCATCTAGTATGAACGATTGCGTTCTCCATGACCAGGTAGAATTAGCTCTGTTCCCGGTAACTCATTCAAACTCATGACTCTTTCTCCTCTGAGTTATATCAAATCCCGTAGCATCAGAATTTTTCATCTCTCTTATCTCCCTCTGTGTTCTCTGCGTTCTCTGTGGTTAAATCACGATCGTGCAACGGTCAACGATCTTACATTCAAAACCTTTGATAAATTTCTCACATTTTAGCGCTGACAGTCAAATTTTATTAAGTGGCGGTCTCGATCGCTACTTGGATCGCGATCGCACTGATACGATCCAAATATATAATTATAATGGAACCGGAAACGATATAAATCCTAACCTAGTTAACACAAGAGGGCTTGTCTTATGGTTCAGACAAAAACTAAACTAACATTTGTAGAGTTTATCGAAAAGTACCCCGACGGATCGGGCATCTACGAACTTGTAAATGGAGAGATTGTCAAAGTGGAAGCAACCAGAGCTCATAAAAATGTAGCACGATTTCTAGTATTTGGCTTTAACGATGAAATCAGGCGCTTGGAACTTGACTATATCGTTGACAAAGATATAGTTTTCAGAACTGTAACAGCGAGGGGGCAAGAGCAAGGCAGAAATCCTGATCTCGGCGTGGTCAAGGCATCAGTATGGAATAGCAATGTCCGCGGCTACGGAGCCCTTACCGAACCTATACAATTAGCAGTAGAAGTAACTTCAACTAACTGGGAAGACGACTATGTTGATAAGTTGGATGAGTATCAACGGCTCGGTATTTGTGAATATTGGATTGTGGACTATTTAGCTATCGCTTCTAGGGCTTATTTAGGTAATCCCAAAATTCCCACAGTTTTTGTTTACTCTTTGGAAAATGACCGCTATTTAGTTCAAAGTTTTACAGGTAATGAGCGCATTATCTCTAAAACTTTTCCCGAACTAGAAATCACTGTAGAGCAAATTGTGATTAGCAGCCAAATGCAAAACCTTTAGAGAAACGAGATGAGCTTACACAGATCGACTTTATCCTAAAAATAATTTTTTTATGCCTCGCTTACATTACTCCCTACTGTTTGCCTTCCTGTTGCTATTTCCCGCAAGTGCGATCGCCCAAATCATCCCCGACAGCACTTTAGGTGCCGAAAGTTCGCGCCTTGTACCGGATACAATCAACAACTTACCCTCAGATCGCATTTCAGGAGGCGCAACTCGCGGCTCTAATCTCTTTCACAGTTTCCGCTCCTTCAACATCGGTGAAGGGCGGGGACTTTATTTTGAAAATCCCAGCGCAGTTTCTAACATCTTCACCCGCGTCACGGGCGGGCAACCCTCAAATATTTTAGGAACCCTCGGAGTCCAAGGCAATGCCAACTTATTTTTAATCAACCCGAAAGGAATTGTCTTCGGCCCCAATGCAAGATTAGATTTGCGCGGTTCATTTGTCGCTTCAACGGCTGACAGTATTGTATTTAATAACGGCTTTGAATTCAGCACCACCACAGGGCAAACATCCCCACTGTTAACAGTTAATATTCCAGTTGGTCTGAGATTTAGAGACAATCCCGGTACAATTGTCAATCAATCCACAGCTACAGGAACAGTCAATCTCCCAGGAACATCTCCCGTAGCGATTCCAATTACCGAGAGAGTTGGCTTAGCAGTAGACAAGGGTCAAACTTTAGCACTGATTGGCGGCGACATCCAAATCCCAGGCGGCAATTTAACCGCTAGTGGCGGACAAATTTTGCTCGGTAGCGTAGCCAGTCCTGGTTTAGTAGATTTGGCACTAACCCCTGGTGTATCCGGGCCTGGTAATCTTACTTTAAATTATGGCAACATTCAAAACTTTGGCAATATTCAAATATCCAATGGTACGCTGATTAACACGAGTGGAACAGGTGGCGGTAGAGTAGAAATAACAGGTGGAAATATCGGTATCAACGCTGCACAAATATATGCGTTCACCTTTGGAAATGCTGGCGGAAAAGGTATTGATATAAACGCCCAAAAAATGCAAGTAAAAAATGGCACGCAATTGTCTACTTTCACTTTAGGAGATGGTGCTGGAGGTAATATCAATTTGCGCGGTGCTGATTCGGTAGAAATGAGCGGGCAGGGAATTGAGAGCTTTCAACAAATTGTAATTAAATATCTCCTATCGGGAACAGTTGACCCTTTTGACCCTAAGTTTATGTTTTTTAACGGTACTGCTGGCGCCGGAAATGGGGGAAGCGTCAACATCGATACCGGACGGCTGCTGATGCGCGATGGGGTAGTAGGTAGCGGCATTACTTTAGGTGCTGGAAATGGCGGCAATCTGAATATCCGCGCCAACACTTTTGAAATCGCGAGTTCTGGAATCAACAACGCCACAGCTAAAGATAGTAGCGGTGCCGGAGGAAGCATCAACCTTGATGTTGGGCGGTTAATTATGCGCGATGGTTCCCTTCTCGGCAGTACGAGTTACAGTAACGGGCCGTCGGGAAATATCACCGTAAAAGCTGCTGAATCGGTAGAACTGTCCAACTCCAGTAGCAGAACTGCTATATCAACTGGAATCAGCACTCTCAGTATCGGTTCTAGCGGCAGAGCAGGGGATATTACGGTTGATACCAAGCGCTTGAGTCTTGCTGACGGTTCTGCTTTTACATTAGGAACAGGTATATTAGTGGGCTTTCTGTTTTCCAGGAACGGCGGAGCGGCGGGAAACTTAACAGTTAGGGCCAGCGAGTCAGTGGAAATTACAGGAATTTCTCCTGTTTTGACTAGCGGGAATCGCACTGATAGTGCGCTGAGTTCTGCAACTTTGAGTTCTAGTCGGGGCGGGAATATCCGCGTCGATACGCCGAGGTTGGTGGTGCGGGATGGGGGGCTAATTTCTACGAGATCTTTTGGTGCTGGAAATGGAGGTGATGTTACTATTAATGCCGATCGCATTGAAGTCAGTGGCATCAGCAGTAACGGTTTATCTGTCAGTTCAATTGATGCTTCTGTCGGCAGCCGGTTCCCGATTAATAGTCCCAACCCGACGGCGAATGCTGGCGAATTGAATCTTAATACCCGTCAATTGATCGTTCGGGATGGCGCTACAGTCACGGTGCAGGCTAGGGGAACCGGACGGGCTGGTAATATCAATGTTGTCGCAGATGCAATTTCCCTTGACGCCAAAAGCAGCATTGACGGCACAACTGTATCCGGTACGGGTGCAAATATTAACCTGCAAGCAAAAAGCATTGAGTTGCGACGCGGCAGCCGGATTACTACCGATGCAGGTAATTCCGACGGCGGTAACATCAATCTCAACAGCCAGATTCTAGTCGCCCTCCCCCAAGAAAATAGCGACATCACCGCCAACGCCCGCACCGCAGGTGGCGGCCGCGTCAATGTTAATGTCCCGAATGTCTTGGGCTTTGCAGCAGTCGGCCGCGAACAAGTCAGAAGCAGGTTGAATCTCAGTGACGCGCAATTTGCAGCTTTGCAAGTCAGTCCTACTTCTCTGCTTGAGAGTAGCGACATCGCCGCGATTTCTCAAAGTGCAGGCCCGGCTTTGCAAGGTACTGTTACTTTTAGTTCTTCTGGGGTGAATCCCGCTCAAGGTTTGGTAGAATTGCCACAAAATGTGGTGAATCCGGCTGCATTAATTGCGGCAAATCCCTGCATTGAAGGAGCCGATAACGAGTTTACTGTTACTGGTCGGGGGGGAGTGCCTCCTAGCCCCAATGACTCTCTGGGTAGCACAGAAACACCGTTTCCGTGGATAGAAATAGAAGAGGAAGGAAGAAGGAAGAAGGAAGAAGGAAGAAGGAAGAAGGGAAGAAGGGAAGAAGGTGAAATTCCCGATCGGGAAGTTGTTCCTGCTCAAGGCTGGGTGATGAATGAGAAAGGGGAAGTTACGCTGGTGGCTGCGGAAGTTGCCGGTCAATTTCCACAGCGCACGAGGCGTCCTGATTCTGTTTGTCAGCCTCGATAACTACAAACAGGGCAAATGCTAGAAATTTTATGACCGAATGTTAGCTAACAAAAGGTTGATTATGATTTTCCAATATCTCTACTTATGGCAGATTTGCCAAATTAATGAACTCAAAGACCGAGACAAATACTATATTTTAAGAGTGATTTACCTTTTAGATCGCGATCGGTCGATTACGAAAAGAAAAACGGTTCGTAGTGCGGACTTTAGTCCGCAGAATAAGAGCGGACTAAAGTCCGCACTACGAACTTTACTTGTTGCGGTTAATCGACGGAACCTGATATTATTTGCATTTTTTTACCTGTGTCTGTTTACTGAAAGTGCGATCGCCCAAATCGTCCCCGACAGCAGCTTGGGAGCAGAAAGTTCGCGCCTTGTACCCGATAATATCAACAACTTACCATCAGAGCGAATCACTGGTGGTGCCACTCGCGGCGTGAATTTATTTCACAGTTTTCGAGAATTTAACATCAAAAGTGGAGAGGGAGCTTATTTTGAAAATCCCAGCGGAATTGCTAACATCTTCACCCGCGTCACGGGCGGGCAACCCTCAAATATTTTAGGAACCCTCGGAGTCCTAGGCAATGCCAACTTATTTTTAATCAATCCCAGAGGACTTATTTTCGGCCCCAACGCTCGGTTAGATTTGCGCGGTTCGTTTGTCGCTTCAACTGCTGAGAGTATTGTATTTAATAACGGCTTTGAATTCAGCAGCACCACAGGGCAAACATCCCCGCTGTTAACAGTTAATATTCCAGTTGGTCTGAGATTTAGAGACAATCCCGGTACAATTGTCAATCAATCCACAGCTACAGGAACAGTCAATCTCCCAGCAACATCTCCCGTAGCGATTCCGATTACAGATCGAGTTGGCTTAGCAGTAGACAAGGGTCAGACTTTAGCACTGATTGGTGGCGACATCCAAATCCCAGGTGGCAATTTAACTGCTAGTGGCGGACAAATTGCACTCGGTAGCGTAGCCAGTCCCGGTTTAGTAGATTTGGCACTGACATCGAGTCCACAGCAGGGGAGTTTAAGTTTAAATTATGGCAACATTCAAAACTTTGGCAATATTCAAATATCCAATAGTACGCTGATTAACACGAGTGGAATAGGTGGCGGTAGAGTAGAACTCAAAGGTGGAAATATCGGCATCAATGCTGCACGAATATATGCGCTCACCTTCGGGAATATTGATGGAAAAGGTATTGATATAAACACCCAAAAGTTGCAAGTGCAAAACGGGACGCAATTGTCTACTTTCACTTTTGGAGATGGTGCTGGAGGTAATATCAATTTGCGCGCTGCTGATGCAATAGAAATCAGCGGGCTGGGAATTGAGGGCTTTCAACAGATTGTAATTAAATATCTGGCATCGGGACTAATCGACCCATTAGCTGCGAACTTTGTGTTGCTTAATGCTACTGCTGGCGCTGGAGCAGCCGGAGACATTAAAATCGATACTGGACGCCTGCTGATGCGGGATGGTGCAATATTTGGCGGCATAGCTTTTGGTGCTGGAAATGGTGGAAATTTAAGCATCCGTGCGAATACTTTTGAGATTCAGGGTTCTGGGAGCAACAACGCAACAACGAAAGGGAGTACCGGTGCGGCAGGAAATATCACCGTTGATGTCCAAAGATTGATCCTGCGGGATGGTGCTATTCTCGCCAGCACTAGCTACAATGCTGCCCGATCGGGAAATATAACAATTAAAGCTGCTGAATCGGTACAATTGTCGAACACCATTTCTCAAACTGCTGTCGCAAGCGGCATCAGCACGCTTACCATCGGCTCTACCGGAAAGGCGGGAGATATCACTATCGATACAAAACGGCTGAGTCTTTCTGGGGGCTCCGCGTTCACCTTGGGGAGCGGTGTTTCGGTTGGCGGAGTTATCTTCTCTACGAATGGGGGGCCAGGAGGAAACTTAACTGTTAGGGCTAGCGAATCAGTAGAAATTGCAGGTATTTCTGAAGTTTTGAGCAATGGGAATCAAGTTGCTAGTGCTTTTTCCTCTGGAACAATTAGTTCTAGCCGGGCCGGGGATATCCGCATTGACACGCGAAACCTGATTCTGCGGGATGGGGGCTTCATTTCTTCTAATTCTTCGGGTAAAGGAAACGTGGGGGATATTACGATTAATGCCGATCGCGTCGAAGTAAATGGTAGTTTAGGTAATCCTCGTTTTAACAGTTCTATTGATGCTTCTGTTGGCAAGGCGACGGGTGATAATCCCAATGCTACGGCAAATGCAGGTTCGGTGAACTTGAATGTCGATCGATTGATTGTCCGGAATGAAGGCAATGTGACGGTGCAAGCTTTGGGAACCGGGCGCGCTGGTAATATCAATATTGTCGCAAATGCGATCGGCCTTGACAACAAAGGTAGCATTGATGGCAGAAGTGTATCCGGTGTCGGAGCAAATATTAACCTGCAAGCACGAGACATCCAATTGCGCCGCGGGAGTCGAATTACCACCGATGCGGGTACTTCTGAAGGTGGCAATATCAATATTAATAGCAATACTTTGCTCGCCCTCCCCCAAGAAAACAGCGACATCACCGCCAACGCCCGCACCGCAGGTGGCGGCCGCGTCAATGTTAATGTCCCGAATGTCTTGGGCTTTGCAGCAGTTGGCCGGGAACAAGTCAGAAGCAGGTTGAATCTCAGTGACGCGCAATTTGCAGCTTTGCAAGTCAGTCCCACATCTCTGCTTCAAAGTAGCGACATCACCGCGATTTCTCAAAGTGCTGGCCCGGCTTTGCAAGGGGCGGTAACATTTACTGCTTCTGGGGTAAATCCCGCTCAAGGTTTAGTAGAGTTGCCACAAAATGTGGTGAATCCGGCTGCGTTAATTGCTGCTAATCCCTGCGTTGAAGGAGCCGATAACGAGTTTACTGTCACGGGGAAAGGAGGAGTGCCACCGAGTCCTAATGACTTTCTTGGTAGCGCACAAACGCCGTTTCCGTGGGTGGAAGCAGAAGGAAGTTCGGCAACGAGCGCTGTACGGGATGTAACGGATGTAACGGATAGAAGTCCGAAGGAAGAAAGGGAAAAAAAAGCTCGGGAAGTAGTTCCGGCGCGCGGTTGGGTGGTGAATGAGAAAGGGGAGGTGACGCTGGTTGGATACAATCCAGGTAATGCTGCTGAGTCTCGCAATCCTCGATCGAATTCTCTTTGTCCGTCGCGCTGACAAGATGTTTTTTACGGCGGATAAACGCGGATTAATTGGGTGCATCTCAATGCAAGCAAATATGTTTGTATGGGCTATAGCATGACCGCAGTGAATATAAGATTATAACTAATAACTTATATGCAGTCATGCTTCTTCAGGCTTCAAAAACCAGATGCACCCGATTAATTGGTGATTGGTAAGTGGTGTACTGAATTTAAATTGTCTATTTTAATGCAATACAATTGAGAGCAGACCGCCAAGAGAGCAAAAGCCATGTGAAAAATAAATTCTGCGATGGGAGCATCTCAGTTTTGCTATAGTGCGAGCGTCCCCGCTCGCGTGCGTCCCCGCTCGCGTGCGTCCCCGCTCGCGTGCGTCCCCGCTCGCGTGCGTGTATAAGCCAATACGGTTTACTTAAGACAGTCCGTTGGAAAAACGAGGTGAAAAATAGACGCTGCGATTGCCGCGCGTGGACGTTCGCAATGACAAAAAAGCATTAAGTAAACCGTATTGGTGTATAAGCACGCGAGCGGGGACAGCACTAAAATAAAAAATGCTTCTTACAAAACTGAGATGCTCCCTTCTGCGATTGCTTCGTTCCTCGCAATGACAATTATCACCCAATACAGTTTACTTAGGACGGTACAGGGGGAAAAAGCAATGTGAAAAATAGATTCTGGGATTGCTTCGTTCCTCGCAATGACAATTATAACCCAAGCCTATTGTATTTTAATGCCCTATTTCACCCTCTCCCACTCTCTCCCCGTCTTCCTACAAGTGCTTGAATATGAAATTTACCCGATCGCTCCGACAAGCAATTCTCTTATTTCTGATATCCTGTCTGCTAGCGGTGGCGATTCCTCCCGCAGTTGCTCAGATGCGGTCACCACCAGCGGTGCAGCTTGTCCGACAAGCTCGAACTCTGTATGCTTCAGAACGTTTTTCCGAAGCTGTGCCGCTGTTACAGCAAGCGGCGACGCAATTTGAGGCAAAAGGTCAAAATCTCGATCGCGCGGCGGCTTTGAGCAATTTAGCTGCAACCTACGGGCAACTAGCGCTTTGGGAACAAGCAGAACAAGCTGTGAATTCGAGTTTGTCGGTGGTGCGGGCGCAACCCAAAACTCCCGAACAGCAGCGGATTTGGGCGGAAACTCTCAACATTCAAGGACAGATTAAACTCGAACGGGGGCAGACTCAAGATGCGATCGACATTTGGACGCAAGCTGCTAAATTTTTTGAGCAAATTGATAGCAAAAATCAACTTTTGCAAGTTCAAATCAATCAAAGTCGAGCTTGGGAAACTCTCGGACTTTACCCCAGAGCTTGCAAAATATTGTTAGGTTCTTTGAACCTGGAAAACAAAACCTGTGAAGTTTTGCCCGCAGGCTTAGTAAGTTTGAAAAATCAATCTGTTTCCTTAGAAAATATTCGGGCAATTAATGCTTTAGCCAGGGTGCTGCGGGTTTTGGGACAACTGGAACGCTCCGAGGATTTGCTGTCAGCGGGAATGGAAGCAGCCCGAAAAATAGGTGTCCCACAAGAAGAGGCTGCAATTTATTTGAATTTGGGAAACACAGCCCGGGCTAAAAGCAATAAACCGGGTTTGAGTATGGAAAAGCGGACTGATTTGGAACGCTCCGCCTTAGAATATTATGCTCTAGCGGCAGAGGCGATGCCGGGGAAATCAACTATCGGGATGCAGGCGAGGTTGAATCAATTGAGTCTGTTTGCAGATAGCCAAAATGCCTCGGAAGCACAGATTTTGTGGCGTTCTCTTGAACCTCAAGTCGCTCAATTCCCTTCCAATCGTGCTGGGCTTTACGCTCAAATTAATCTAGCACAGACCTTGATTAAATTGGATAAATTACCAATCGGTACTCCAGGTTTGAGCGATATCGCTCAAATGCTTTCCTTGGCTGGGGAATCGGCAAACCGTTTGGGCGACAAACGAATACAAGCTTATATTTTAGGAGCTAGGGGCAAGGTTTACGAACTCAAACAACAGCATTCTATAGCTGAAACTTTGACTCTTGAAGCTTTGAGTTTAGCACCGGCGTTTCAATCTCCCGATATTGCCTATCAATTATTGTGGCAACTCGGACGGATTCGGAAAGCTCAGGGGAATACAGAAGGGGCGCTCGTTCAATATACTCAAGCTGTAAATGTATTGTCTTCTCTGCGCGGCGATTTGGTAACAGTTAATCCCGAAGTGCAATTTTCGTTTCGGGAAAGTGCCGAACCAGTTTATCGGGAATTAGTCGGGCTGCTGTTGCAAGATGAATCCCCCACTCAAGATAAGTTAAAACAGGCTCGCCAAACGGTGGAATCTTTGCAGTTGGCGGAATTGGATAACTTTTTTCGGGATGCTTGTGCTGATGCTAAACCAAAGTCGATCGAGGAAATCGATCCGACGGCGGCGGTGATTTACCCAATTATTTTGAGCGATCGTTTGGAGGTAATTTTGTCAATTCCCGGCAAGCCTCTGCGCCGCTATACGACTAAGAAGTCTCAATCCGAGTTAGAAACAGCCTTCAGACTAGCCAAAAATACCATCAGGCCTTCTGCTTTTGTGCGCGACAGGTTCCCACCTATTCAACAGGTTTACGACTGGTTAATCCGCCCCGCAGAAGCCGATTTGACTGCCAGCGGGATTAAAACGCTGGTATTTGTGCTCGATGGTTACTTGCGAAATCTGCCGATCGCAGTGCTGCACGATGGCGAAAAGTTTTTGGTAGAAAAATACAGTATTGCTTTGGCGCCGGGACTGCAATTGCTGGCACCGAAACCGCTCAGCCAAGTAAAGTTAAAAGTGCTAACAGGTGGCTTGTCGGAATCGCGTCAAGGCTTCTCGGCTTTGCCGGGGGTGAAACAGGAACTCGAACAAATTTCAGCCCAGATGCCGGCGAGTGCGCTGCTGAATCAAGATTTTGTCAGCACGCAGTTGCACGATCGCATTAAAGCTTTGTCTTACCCGATCGTCCATTTAGCAACTCACGGTCAGTTTAGCTCGAATGCGGCGGATACTTTTATTGTGACTTGGGATCAAAAAGTAAATGTTAAGGAGTTCGATCGACTTTTGCGATCGCGCACTGGGGAGAAACAACAGCCGATCGAGCTTTTGGTGTTGAGTGCTTGCGAAACTGCTTCCGGCGATAACCGGGCCGCATTGGGTTTAGCTGGCGCCGCAATTCGATCGGGTGCTCGCAGCACAGTCGCCACCCTTTGGCAAGTAAACGACGAATCTACCGCTATTTTTATGACTGAGTTTTACCGCCAGCTTGGTGGTTCTAAAGCCAGCAAAGCTGAAGCCCTCCGCAACGCTCAATTAACCCTGCTGCAAAACGAAGAGTATCAAAATCCTTATTTCTGGGCGCCTTTCGTGCTAGTAGGGAATTGGCAATAAGTTGACAGTTGGCTGTTGACTGTTGACTGTTGACTCCGAAAGCAGTTTGTAGGGGCGGTGCCCCCTGGCCCGCCCTCTTAGTTGGGTGGTTTTATTGTCGGGAAAAGAAATCTGAAACTACCAAAATTATCGATCGAAGATTGGCTCGTGCTTGGGCCAAGGTACGTAGTTGCGCTTCAGCGCTCTTTCCTAGATCTCAGCAAAGAGTGCTCCCATC